>JAIEMH010000293.1 GCA_019752245.1 Flavobacteriaceae bacterium | reverse complement strand
TGGGATGCTTTTGTAAAAAATAATGAGGATAGAGTAAAAAAATAACATGTCTGGAATCTACATTCACATACCATTTTGCAAACAAGCGTGTCATTATTGCGACTTTCATTTTTCGACTTCATTGAAGAAAAAAGATGAGATGGTTTTGGCGTTGGCTAAAGAAATTGAAATGCGCAAAAGTGAGTTTCAAGACGAAGTTGTAGAAACCATTTATTTTGGTGGAGGAACGCCAAGTATTTTAGAAATTTCTGATTTGAAATTGTTAATTGATGCAGTCTTTTCTAACTATAAAGTTGCTGAAAATCCTGAAATTACGGTTGAAGCTAATCCAGATGATTTGTCTAAAGAACGAATTATCGAATTATCAAATAACAAAATAAATCGGTTATCTATCGGAATTCAATCGTTTTTTGAAGACGATTTAAAGATGATGAATCGCGCTCACAATTCGGAAGAAGCTAAAAAATGCCTCGAATTTGCAACACAATATTTCGATAATATTTCAGTCGATTTAATTTACGGAATTCCAGATATGAGCAACGAAAAATGGCTTCAGAATATTGAAACCGCTTTGTCATTTAATATTTCACATATTTCAAGTTATGCTTTGACGGTTGAACCTAAAACCGTTTTGTATTCGTTTATCCAAAAAGGAATTATTCCACAACCAGACGATGAAGTGGCTCAAGAACATTTTCAGATTTTGGTCGATAAATTATTTGAAAATGATTTTATTCACTACGAATTATCAAATTTCGGAAAAGAAAATTATTTTTCTAAAAACAATTCAAGTTATTGGTTGGGCAAAAAATACATCGGAATTGGACCTTCGGCACACAGTTATGACGGAGAAAAACGCAGTTGGAATGTGTCGAATAATTCATTGTATTTAAAATCAATATCCGAAAATAAATTACCATCAGAAACCGAAATTTTATCTAAAACCGATCGATATAACGAATATGTTATGACAGGTTTGCGAACCATTTGGGGAATTTCTTTAAACCGAATTGAAATCGAATTTGGCAAAACTTATTTAGATTATATCAACCAACAAGCTGCAAAATACATTGAAGATCATTTGCTATTTGTTGATGAAAATATTTTGAGAACCACCAAAAAAGGTAAATTTCTTTCTGACGGAATTGCATCAGATTTATTTTTATTAAATTTGGAGTAAAAGTAACGCAGAAAAAATCCGTTAAATCCGCGTTAGAAAATCCGTTAAATCCGCGTTCTATTATGATTGCATTAATTGAAAATAAATACGAAATCGACCTATCAAAACCAATTGATATTTCAATCCCATTATCAAATACGGATAAAAACCCAATTGCGTGGTACATCGAAAAACCCAAAATCGAACCAGTGGTTTTTGGCGATTGGATAGGAAAAGTTTCTGAAGGAAGTTCGACCAATTTCAATAATATTTTCTTCAATCCACACGGACACGGAACGCACACCGAATGTCTCGGACACATAACACGAGAATTTTATTCGATAAATCAATGCCTGAAACAGTTTTTCTTCACAGCCGAATTGATTTCGATTACACCAGAAGATATAAATGGTGATTTGGTAATTACAAAAAATCAAATAGAAATTGCTTTACATAAAGATTCAACAGATGCTGAAACAAGTTCAGCATTAATCATAAGAACACTACCAAATTTAGAATCGAAAAAACATAAAAATTATTCCAAAACCAATCCGCCATATTTATCTGAAGAAGCGGCAATTTATATTAGAGAAATCGGAACTCAACATTTACTAATTGATTTACCAAGTGTGGATAGAGAAGAAGATGAAGGAAAATTGTTGGCACACAAAGCGTTTTGGAATGTTAAAGATGTAAATAATTTAAACGACGATGCACGATTAAGTTGCACAATTACCGAAATGATTTTTGTAGAAGAGACTATTCAAGATGGAAGTTATATACTAAATCTACAAATTGCTTCGTTTGAAAATGATGCTTCTCCATCAAAACCTATTTTGTATAAAATATGATTTCAGTTTCAACAGACAAATCCAAACTCGACATTCCTTTCGTTCAAAGCTTTTTGAAAGACGTTTATTGGGCTGCAGGAAGAACAATAGAAGAAGTTCAAATCACAATTGACAGTTCGTTTTGCTTCGGAATTTACTTAGACGAAAAGCAAATTGGATTTTGCCGAGTTATCACCGATTATGTAGTTTTTGCTTATGTTATGGATGTTTTTATCGATGAAAATCACCGTGGAAAAGGATACTCATCAATTCTAATAAACGCAATGATGACTGAACCCAAATTACAACAAGTCAAAATTTGGCGATTAGCAACATCAGACGCTCATTTTTTATATAAGAAATTTGGATTTACTTCTTTGGCACATCCAGAGAAAATGATGGAGAAAGTTATTAGTGTTCAGTAATCAGTTCGCAGTGATCAGATGCAATACGATGAAAAAGCTTTTTTGTAAAATTATTAATTCTTGTTTATTTTTGAACACTGAACACTGAACACTGAACACTATCCCATGAACATTCAACAACTCTACGAATTCTGTCTTTCTAAAAAAGGAGTGACCGAACATTTTCCGTTTGACGAAGATACTTTAGTTTTTAAAGTAGGAGGAAAGATGTTTGCGTTAACTTCTTTAAAACAATGGGAAAAAGGAACGCCATCATTAAATTTAAAATGTAATCCTGAAAAAGCTTTAGAACTCCGAGCCGAATATGAAGCAATAAATCCTGGTTTTCACATGAGTAAAGTACATTGGAATACAGTCGATTTTAATGGTGATGTTTCTAATAAAATGATGTGCGAATTAATAAATCATTCTTATGATTTGGTTTTCAAAAGTTTATCAAAAAAAGCACAAAGTGAATTTGAATAATACATTTTGAAAATAAGATAATTCTTATAATTGTGATATGCTATTAGCTTTTAAACGTTTTTTTTTACACTTCATCTGTTTTTCTAAAATGTTGTTTTTACTAGTATAGATGTTGTTTTACCGAATTTACTGTTTCAGTTTTGTTATTAATTGTTAGTATAATGGTAATTCATACTATATAAACCATTCGTCTATACTTTTTTACCATTCGTCTACACTTATGGTTAGGCGAACGAAAATATTCGGCAAATCAATCAGTTTTAAATTATTTTTGAAATTGGATAAATATACTAAAAAGTAAAGATGACCAAATCATTAAACATTCTTTTAATAGAAGATGATACTATCGAAGTAATGAAATTCAATCGAGTTTTACATAAACTTGATCTGAATCATAAAATTATAGAAGCTAACAATGGTGAAGAAGCTTTGACAATATTAAAAGACAAAATAGTCATTCCCGATATTATTATTTTAGATTTAAATATGCCAAAAATAAATGGCATCGAATTTTTGCAAATACTTAAAGCCGATGACTATTTAAAATACATTCCAGCTATTATATTAACCACATCTAATAATCACAAAGACGTGTTAGAATGCTATAAAATTGGCATTGCAGGTTATGTTTTAAAACCATTAAAATATGACAATTACGTAGAAAGAATTAGAAAAATGCTCGAATATTGGAGTACAAACGAATTAATTTCTCAATAATATGTACGGAATAGTAAATAAAGCGATTGAAGATTTAGTAATTACCAATTTCGGTGAAGAAAAATGGGAAGCAATTAAGGAACGAAGCGGTGTTGATATTGATTTTTTTATCAGTAGCGAACCTTATGATGACGACGTGACTTTTAAATTGGCCGTTGCGGTTTCTGAAGAAATGAATATGTCTGTAAGTGACGTGCTAATTGCCTTCGGTGAATGGTGGGTTATTAAAACTACAACCGAAAAATATCCCGGTTTAATGAATTCTGGCGGAGATAACCTAAAGGATTTTTTAGTAAATTTACCTAACTTTCATAATCGTGTGATGCTGATTTATCCAAAATTAACACCACCAGAATTTAAAGTAAGCGATATTACTGAAAACGGATTGAATTTGCACTACTTTTCTAAAAGACAAGGCTTGCAAGAATTTGTTAGAGGCTTACTTCAAGGTTTAGGCAAAATGTTTAATTCTCCGGTTTCATTAGAATTAATTCAAAGTCGCAATGAAGGCAGCACTCACGAAATTTTCAAAATAAATTGGTAATATGGAAGCATTAGAATTTAAATTTAGTCAAGATAATTTCAATCGATTATTCCCTTTTTACATTCTAATAGATGCTACTTTAAAAATAAAAAGTTTTGGGAAAAGCATTGCCAAAATTTGTCCCGAAATTCAAAACTCCTTTTCATTTGTTGACTGTTTTGAAGTAAGCAGACCAAGATTTGAAAATCCAACTTTTAACGAATTAGTCTTAAATAGTAATCAGTTAACGGTTATTACATGTAGAAAGACGGAATTATCACTTCGAGGACAATTTGAACTACTTGGAGATTCGTTGTTATTTATTGGTTCGCCTTGGTTCAATTCGATGAATGAAGTGGTTAAAAAAAAACTAACACTACACGATTTTGCTTTACATGATCCGCTTATAGACTTACTTCACGTATTAAATAATCAAGAAAATACTTCTAATGAATTGAAAGAATTGTTAACTACAATTAACAATCAAAAAAATAAATTAAAAAAAGATAAAGAAGAGTTAAACCGACTATCATTAGTGGCAAGCTCCAATGAAAACGGAATTGTATTTACGCAACCAGACGGAAAAATATTTTGGTGTAACGAAGCTTATACTAAACATTCTGGATATTCTACAGAAGAAATTCTTGGTAAAACACCAATTGAAATTGGGATTATGGAGGAAACGGATAGAGATGAGCTAAAGAAAATGACAAGTTCATTTTTTAATGGTCAACCTTTTGATGTTGAGTTAATACACGGTAGAAAAGATGGAAGTAGCTTTTGGGCAAAAACCAAAGGTCAACCGATTTTTGATAAAAATGGCAAAGTGATGCAATACTTCGCTATGATTGAAGATATTACTAAGGAAAAGCAATCAAGTTCTAAATTAATTGAATCTGAAAACCGACTTTCTTCTCTAATTGTTAATCTGAAAACCGCTATACTTTTAGAAGATGAAAACCGAAAAATATTATTAGCCAATAAGAAATTTTGCTCTATGTTCGGGATTGAAATTCATCCAAACGAGTTAAAAGGAATGGATTGCTCCAATTCAGCCGAAGAAGTTAAAGGTTTTTTTAAATCGCCACAAACATTTGTTAAGCGAATTGCAACTATTTTGAAGAAAAAAGAAGCAGTTTTTAATGAAGAATTAGAATTGGTTGATGGTAGAGTTTTCGAAAGAAGTTTCATCCCAATTTTAAAAGAAGGTAACTATAGCGGACATCTTTGGACCTATAATGATGTTACTTTAAAACGACGCTACGATGAAAATCTGCAAATCGAAAAAGAAAAATACAGAAGCATTATTGCCAAGATGAATCTCGGTCTTTTAGAAGTTGATAAGAATGACGTAATTACAATGGCAAACCAAAGTTTTACAGACATTAGCGGTTACTCTTTAGAGGAATTAGTAGGTAAGAAAGCATCCGATTTACTTTTAACTAAGGAAGGTAAAGAATTGGTAAAAAGTAAAAAAAGTATGCGTGAGGAAGGTGAAACTGATTCGTATGAACTGAAAGTAATTGATAAGTCAGGGAAAAATCGTAATTGGTTAATTAGTGTTGCGCCCAATTATGACGTGAATGGAAAAGTTAT
>JAIEMH010000261.1 GCA_019752245.1 Flavobacteriaceae bacterium | reverse complement strand
GTGCGATAGAATTGGCTCCAGATGTAACTTGACCTTGCATTTTTGTACAAGCTTTGGCAATGAATTCTGGTGCGCCAATATAACCAATTCTCCAACCTGTCATGGCGAAAGCTTTGGCAACTCCGTTAACGGTAATTGTTCTTTCAAACATTCCTGGAATTGATGCGATGCTGCAAAATGTTCCCGAAAAATTGATGTGTTCGTAGATTTCGTCAGCTACGATATAGATGTTTGGGTATTTTTCTAAAACTTTTGCAATAGCTGTAAATTCTTCGCGAGAATAAACAGAACCACTTGGATTACAAGGCGAACTGTACCAAATCATTTTAGTCTTTGGTGTGATTGCTGCTTCTAATTGTTGTGGTGTGATTTTGAAATCGTTTTCGATTGTAGTTGGAACTTCTACTGGTATTCCGCCCGACATTTTTATGATTTCTGAATAAGAAACCCAATATGGCGCAGGAAGAATTACTTCATCACCATCGTTAAGCATTACTTGAGCTATGTTGTATAATGCTTGTTTTGCTCCAGTTGAAACTACTACGTTTGCTGGTTTATAATCTAAATTGTTGTCTCTTTTGAATTTTCGGCAAATGGCTTCTTTCAAATCCATGTATCCATCAACAGGAGAATAGGTAGAATAATTTTCGTCTATCGCTTTTTTGGCTGCTTCTTTAATGAAATCTGGCGTATTGAAATCTGGTTCACCAAGACTTAAACTGATGATATCTTTTCCTTGTGCTTTCAATTCTCTTGCCAATGCTGCCATTGCCAAGGTTTGGGATGTTGATAGATTGTTGATTCTGTCCGATAATGGATTCATTGTTGAGTTGTTGTTAGTTATAAATTTCAAAAAGTAAAAATAAAAAAAATATCCCAATTTGTAGTTGGGATATTTGAAATTATTTAAGCCACTTGTGGTTGTTGTCCTAAGTCTCTTAAATGTTTAAAATGTGCCATTACTGCACCACGCATTGTTTTGAATTCGTGGTATGGAAGATTACATTCTTGAGCAGTTTGTTTTACAATTTCTGCAATTTTACCATAGTGAATATGACTTATATTAGGAAAAATGTGGTGTTCTATTTGATGGTTTAATCCTCCTGTGAACCAATTTACAATTTTGTTTTTTGGAGCAAAATTAGCTGTTGTGTACAATTGGTGAATTGCCCAAGTGTTCTCCATTTCGCCTTCTTCATTCGGAACAGGGTTTGTAGTTTCATCAACAACATGGGCCAACTGAAATACAATACTCAAAATTAAACCGGCAGTGTAATGCATTACAAAAAATCCGATTAAAACTTGCCACCAAACGATTCCTAAAATCATTGGAATTGCAAGCCAAATAGAGAAATAAATAACTTTAGTGATGATTAAAGTTGTCCATAAAATCTTCGGGCTTTTAGCTTCGCCGTAAGATAATTTTCTTCCTAAATAGGCTTTCATTTGTTTGAAATCTGTAGTAATTGCCCAATTAAAGGTAAGTAATCCGTAAAGAAAAACCGAGTAATAATGTTGGAATTTGTGGAATTTGTGCCATTCTGCTTCTTGTGTAAAACGAATTACTCGACCAGCATCCAAATCTTCATCATGGCCATGGATATTTGTGTAAGTGTGGTGTAAAACATTGTGCTGAACTTGCCAGTTGTAGACATTTCCTGCCAAAATATAAATGCTTCCACCCATAAATTTATTAATCCAAGATTTGTTAGAGTATGAACCGTGATTTCCGTCGTGCATGACGTTCATACCTATTCCAGCCATTCCTATTCCGATTACAATCGATAACAGAAAAAATACCCAAAAAGGCATTGTCGATAATGTTAAGATTAAAAAATAAGGCGTAAGAAATACGGTAAATAAAATTACTGTTTTTAAATGTAGTTTCCAGTTACCTGTTTTTTCAATTTTATTCTCTTTAAAATAAGTATTTACACGAGAATTTAAAGTTCTGAAAAACTTCAAACTGTCTTGTTTAGAGAATGTTGGCATTGTTGTATTCATAAAATGATATAATTTGTACAAATATAAATATTATTAAGATTGCACAAGTGTTAATTAATCAAAAAATAACATTTCTAAATTGTTTACTTTTGTCAAAAATTTAAGACCATGGAAGAAATTCTAAAACAATTTCCAAATCTAACCGATATTCAAAAGAAACAATTTGAAAAACTAAACGAATTGTATCAAGATTGGAATGCAAAAATCAATGTGATTTCGAGAAAAGATATTGACGAATTGTACACAAAACATGTTTTACATTCGTTAGCAATTGCAAAGATTCAACCTTTTGAACCGGGAACTTATGTTTTGGATGTAGGAACTGGTGGAGGCTTTCCGGGAATTCCATTGGCAATTTTATTTCCAGAAACTCGATTTTATTTGATAGATGTAATTCTGAAAAAGATAAATGTTGTAAAAGCTGTAGCTGAAGCTTTAGAATTAAAAAATGTAAAAGCAGAACAGATTAGAGCTGAAAATGTAAAAGGCGATTATGATTTTATTGTAAGTCGTGCGGTTACCAACATGCCCGATTTTGTTTCTTGGATAAAAGATAAAATCAAGAAAACCAATAAGCATGAACTTAAAAACGGAATTCTATATTTAAAAGGCGGTGATTTAACCGAAGAGTTGAAAGATTTTCCAAAAGCTAGTGAATATAATATTTCAGAGTTTTTTGATAATGAATTCTTTGAAACTAAGAAAGTTGTTCATTTGCCTTTGAAGTTTAAAGCATAAAAAAAGTCTCCGTTTGGAGACTTTTTTGTTTTAACCTTTTACTATTTTTTTTGTGATACTTCCTTTTTCGTTTTTAATGGTGATTAAGAAAACACCATTTGATAATGAAACTGGAATTTCTAAAGTTCCATTTATTGTTTGATTATTAGCATTGAAAACATTCTTCCCTAAAATATCTGTTATAGAAATGGACGCGTTCTCAATAGTATAATTAGAATTTATTTGTACTGAATTTTCAATCGGATTTTTGATCCAAACACTGTTCAACGCAAGGTTTTGATTGGTGTTTAAAACCGGATTTAATATTTCATTCAATGCAAAAGTTACATTGTCTGGTGTTAAAGTTACATGGTTTTCATTTGTAGTTGGAATAGAATAAGCAGCAAATGGCGTTGTGGATGTCGCATTTACATTAGAATACAAGTCGGTAGAGCTAGAAATAGCCATAGAACTTAATGTTGGAATAAAATCAAAATACAATATTTGTAAATTGTTGAAAAATTCTGTCAATAAAGTGTTTCCTGTTGTTCCAGCAGAAAGTGAATTCATGTCAAATCTTCCTCCAGGTGCGGTGTCAAGTCCGCTTGTGTAGGTCGGCGACTTTGAGTTTGCTAAACTTTCATAAACGGTAAACCAAAAAATAATATTTGTTTGGCCTCTAAATCTGCTTACTTGTAACGATTGATTTGCTAATGGAGTAAAATTTAAATTGATAATAGCTCTTTGCGTAGAGGTTACATTAAAAGTGTGATTCATAACAACCATTCCAGGAGTTCCTGTCATAGTTCCGTTTCCTGCGCCATTTGCAATTGAAATATTTCTTGTTGTTGTCGGAAACCCATAAGCATTCAATTCGTTTTGAAAAGCTGTTCTAAAATTTGGTGCTCCAGTTGGCAATAAAGTTGTTGCGGCTGTGTTAAATTCGGTAACGCTTCCTGATTGTAGATGTCCTTCAAAATGGTCAATCAACATTTCTTTGGCGGCTGGACTTTTCAACATTCCGTTGACAATTGCTTGAACTGTTACATCGCCAAGTGGACCATAAGCCATATAATTGAACAAATGCTGAAAACCAATCGGCACATTTGCTCCCAAATGAGGCGAATCAAATGAAATGTACAATCTTGTGTCTGGATTCATGCTGTTTGTTTCCATGTAACGAAGTGCATATCTCGAAATTAAACCTCCCATGCTTGGTCCGATAATTACATTTTTTTCAGTTCCAACTTTTTGAGCATTTATTTGATTTATTAGTTCCACTAAAATCATAGCATTTCTTTGAATATAATCTACGCCACCATCAATTACAGTAGTTGTATTTGGTCTTGTATAGGTTGGAAAGTTCAAAACAATAATATCAAATCCTTGAGCTCGAACTATATCGCCAAGATTTTGACCACCAGTTCCATAGTTTAATAAAGAATAGATTGCAGTTGAATTTCTAGTATCTCCAGGATCAAATCCGTCTAGAAGAAAGATAGGTTTGTCTAAAATTCCATCTACTGTATCTGGAAATATTTCGTATTCTCCTTGACCTAAAAACCCTTGTGTTTCGGCATATCCTTGGTATGGAATTGTAGCACTTATAGTAGTAATTACATTAGGGCTTTGCTGAATTTGAGAGTTTTTATTAGCAAGAGTCGGACAATCTACATCAAAAGTTATGGATTGAGAAACAATTTCTCCTGTTGAAAGTGTTAATTTAAATCGAATAATTTGACTGCCGTTATTAGTGAAATTAATTTTAAAAGCTTGGTTTTGGTTGATGTTTTTCCAGCTTTTACTATCGTTATAATTTACTGAAATAGACGAAATAGATCTGTTGGTAGTATTGAAAATCAAATTGTCTTTAAGGATAAATTCAACTTGATTGCTTTTAGATTTTTGTAATAATGCGCCAATCAAATTGATGCTGTGTTTTTCAAATGGAGTAGGTGTTCCTGTTTTTATTTCCATTTGATTATTTCCGTTTAGGAAAATGTTTTTGCTTTCTATTTCAGAAGTTTTTATAGTTTCAAAATCAGAAATCAAAATCGATAAAGGAATTTGTTTTTGAGCAAAACCTAGATTGGCTTGTTCTCTAATTTTCTCTAAAACAGGAAGTCTGTCTTGAAAATCAGAACGTTGCATCTCATGATAAACTTGCAAAAAATAATTGGTTGAAATTTCTTCCGATTTTAAATTTGTAGCATTCGAAATACTAAAAACTCTGTCGTATAAAATGTTTGTTTGTGTCTTGTTTTTTAATAAATCATACTTTTTATCTTGGCTAAATCCCAAAATAGAAAATAACATAAAAATTAGTAAGGTAATTTTTGTTTTCATAGTTTGTTGGTTTTGATTTTCGAAGATACAAAAAATTAATAATCAGGCAAATAAAAAAAGTTCAAACATTGCTGAATGAACTTTTTAATTTTTGTGTTTTGCATTTTGAAATTATTCTCCCAAAAACGGATATCTGTAATCTTCTGGGGTTACAAAAGTTTCTTTTATAGTTCTTGGCGATACCCAACGCAATAAATTTTGCATTGAACCTGCTTTGTCGTTTGTCCCTGAAGCTCTTGCGCCACCAAAAGGTTGCATACCAACAACAGCACCTGTTGGCTTGTCGTTGATGTAGAAATTTCCTGCAGCGTTTTGTAAAGCTTGAGTAGCTTCAATGGTAGCATATCTGTCTTGACTAAAAATTGCTCCTGTTAATGCATACTCTGAAGTTCCATCAACTAAAGCTAAAGTTTCTTCCCATTTTGCATCATCATAAACGTAAATCGTCATTACTGGTCCGAATAATTCGGTTTCCATTGTAGCATATTTTGGATTTGTTGTTACAATAACTGTTGGTTCAATGAAGTAACCTTTTGATTTATCATAATTTCCGCCAAGAATAATTTCGGCATCGGTATCTTTTTTTGCTTGGTCTATAAAACTTGCTAATTTGTCAAACGAACCTTCGTGAATTACTGCTGTGATGAAA
>JAIEMH010000409.1 GCA_019752245.1 Flavobacteriaceae bacterium | reverse complement strand
AAAATGTTATAGCAGTAAATATGGCGATCAGTGATAAGAAAGGAACAAAAAAACTTTATCAAAATCAAATGGAGATGGTAAATTCATTTCAAAAAATCTAATCTCATGAAAAATTCAATATCAAAAATAATGATAGTGATCACTTTATTCCTATCATTTACACAAAGTAATGCACAAATTAAAAACTCAAAAACCGAGACAATCAAAATCTATGGTAACTGCGGCATGTGCCAAACTAAAATAGAGAATGCAGGAAGCATAAAGAAAACAGCTAAAGTAAATTGGAACGTCGATACTAAAATGGCAACATTAACTTATGATGCTACAAAAACCAATCAAGACGAAATATTAAAACAAATAGCACTTGCAGGTTACGACAGTGATAAATTTCTTGCTCCCAATGATGTCTATTCTAAATTACCAGGTTGTTGCCAATATGATAGAGTAGCAAAAGTGCCTGTAAAAACCGATGATATCGAAAGTACTAAAAAAGAATACACTGAAAAAAGTGATCTTCAAGAAACCAACCAATTAAAAGCAATCTTCGACAATTATTTCACACTAAAAGATGCGCTGATAAAAACTGATGGAAACACTGCGGCAGCTGCGGCAAGCACTTTACTTTCTGCTATAAATGCTGTCAAAATGGAAAATTTGCCAATAGACGAACACATGGTTTGGATGAAAGTTGTAAAGAATCTAACAGCAGATGCAACACTAATTTCTGAAACTAAAGATGTAAAAAAACAAAGAGCTTTTTTTGATACACTTTCATTAAACAGCTATAGTTTAATAAAAATTTCTAAACAAGAAACACCAACTTATCTTCAACATTGTCCAATGGCAAATGACGGAAAAGGTGCCGATTGGTTGAGTAAAGAAAATGCAATTAAAAATCCATACTATGGTTCAATGATGTTGCGTTGTGGAAAAACTGTAGAAACCATTAAATAATTCTTTAAGTCAATTACGCAAATTAAATAATTAAATGTGTAACATTCTAAATATAAACTTACTGTATTTTTATGTTTTAGAATTAATTTAAAATGAAACAAGATGAAAAAAATATTTTTTTCTGCCATAGTTATGGCATTGATAATGGTTTCTTGCAACCAAAAAACTAAAGAAGTAAACACAACCAATTCAGAAATGATGGAAAACGATTCAACAATGATGACTAAAGATGGAACAATGATGGAACACGATTCTACCAGGACTGATCATTCAAAGATGGATCATTCTAAAATGCATGCTTGTCCGATGCATCCTGAAGTTCAAGGAAAATTGAACGACAAATGTTCTAAATGTGGAATGAAATTGACCGAACCTGTTGCGAAAAACGCCGCTGAATAAGCATTTAATTTCGCTTTATTAATAAATCAACTTTGCAATACTACTTGTGAAGTTGATTTTAATTCTACAAACCAATGACACATAAATATACAATTACCGGAATGAGCTGCAATGGTTGCAAGTCTAAAGTTGAAAAAGCTTTAAACACTATTGAAGGTATTGAAGCAAACGTTTTTTTAGAAACAAACAGCGCAACAATTACAATGGAAAAACACATTCCAATTGCTAAATTCCAAGAAACACTTTCAGCGATTGGCAACTACCAGATTTCCGATTACAAGTATAAAATTGTAGAAAATTTAAAAAAAACACCTTTAAATTCAGAACCTAAGAATGCTAATACAGATACTTCTTTAAATAACAATTTAAACACAAAGTACCATTGCCCAATGCATTGCGAAGGTGACAAAAACTATGACAAAGCTGGAGATTGCCCAGTTTGCGGCATGGCTTTAGAGAAAGTGCACGAACTACACAATACCAAAACGTTGTTTACTTGCCCAATGCATCCAGAAATTATCCAAGACCATTCTGGCTCATGTCCAATTTGTGGAATGGATTTAATACCAATGAATCCAAGTGATTCCGAAGAACAGAAAACATATAAAGATTTAGTGTTTAAAATGAAAATAGCTACTGCTTTTACAGTTCCTATTTTTATTATTGCAATGATGGAAATGATGTCAAATAATCCATTGCACAAAATACTTCCAGCACTATATTCCAATTGGGTACAACTTTTTTTATCACTTCCGATAGTGTTTTATGCATGTTGGATGTTTTTTGTTCGTGCCTATAAATCCATAGTTACTTGGAACTTGAATATGTTTACACTTATAGGAATTGGTGCTGGTATTGCTTTCATTTTTAGCTTAATCGGATTATTTTATCCTAGTATTTTTCCAACAGAATTTAAAAACCATAATGGTTCTGTCTCACTTTACTTTGAAGCCACAACGGTAATTTTAACTTTGGTGTTATTAGGACAATTACTCGAAGCCAAAGCACACAGCCGAACTAGTGGTGCAATTAAAGAGTTATTGAAATTAGCACCGACAGAAGCTACTTTGGTCATCGATGGAAATGATAAAATAATAGCCATTCACGACATCAAAAAAGGCGATTTATTGCGGGTAAAACCAGGTGATAAAATTCCAGTTGACGGAAAAATAACCGATGGCGAAAGCAGTATTGACGAAGCAATGATTACCGGAGAACCAATTCCTGTAGATAAAAAAATCGATGATAATGTAATTGCTGGAACCATAAACGGAAACAAATCGTTTGTAATGATTGCCGAAAAAGTAGGTTCAGAAACCTTGCTTTCTCAAATCGTAAAAATGGTCAACGATGCCAGCCGATCTAAAGCTCCAATTCAAAAATTAGCCGATAGCATTGCCAAATATTTTGTACCAATTGTGGTGATTACTTCTATAATTACCTTTTTTGTTTGGGCAAAATTTGGTCCCGAACCAGCATTGGTTTATGGTTTTATAAATGCCATTGCAGTTTTAATTATCGCTTGTCCTTGTGCTTTAGGTTTAGCAACACCAATGTCGGTTATGGTTGGCGTTGGAAAAGGTGCGCAATTAGGCGTTTTGATAAAAAATGCTGAAGCTTTAGAAAATATGAACAAAGTAAATGTTCTAATTACCGATAAAACTGGAACTATAACTGAAGGAAAACCATCAGTTGAAAAAATTTATGCTATAAATAATGATGAGGATAATTTGTTGCAAAACATCGCTTCCTTGAATCAATATAGCGAACATCCACTAGCACAAGCAGTTGTTAATTTTGCGAAGACCAAAACCATTTCATTAATAGAAGTTAAAGATTTTGAAGCTGTTGCAGGAAAAGGAGTTACAGGAACAGTAACCAATAAAAAAGTAGCATTAGGAAATAAAAAACTAATGGAACAAGTAAAAGCAAGTATTTCTGATGATTTAGAAAACAAAATTAGTACCGAACAAAAACTTGGAAAAACGGTTTCTTACATCGCTGTTGATGGCATTGGTGTTGGTTTCATATCAATTACCGATGCAATAAAAACTTCTAGTAAAGAGGCAATTAAAGAATTAATGCGTCAAGGTGTAGAAGTAATTATGCTAACTGGCGATAATGAAAATACCGCCAAAGCAGTTGCTGACGAACTTAATTTAGCTTCTTTTAAAGCTGGCTGTCTACCTGAAGACAAACTAAACGAAATAAAAAAACTACAAGCGCAAGGCAAAATTGTAGCAATGGCTGGCGACGGAATAAATGATGCTCCAGCTTTAGCGCAAGCCGATATTGGCATCGCAATGGGAACAGGAACTGATGTTGCGATAGAATCTGCAAAAATAACTTTAGTGAAAGGCGATTTGCAAGGCATTGTGAAAGCTAAAAATTTAAGTCACGCTGTAATGCGAAACATCAAACAAAATTTATTCTTTGCTTTTTTCTACAATATTTTAGGAATTCCAATTGCTGCAGGTGTTTTATTTCCGTTTTTTGGAATTTTACTTTCTCCAATGATTGCAGCTCTAGCAATGAGTTTTAGTTCCGTTTCTGTAATTGTAAATGCGTTGCGATTGAGAAATTTAAAAATTTAAAAATGAAAATTAAAATAGTATATATAGTTGTAATTTTAAGCTTACTGAATTTTGCAAATGCACAAATTAAAACAAAACCACAAACGTTTTATACTTGCGTGATGCATCCAGAAATTCACGAAAGTAAACCCGGAAATTGTCCTAAATGCGGAATGGCTTTAATCAAAGAAAAATCAAATACCTCAAAAAAAGTAGTGGTAAAAACACCAACTGCAACCAAAAAAGTCAGTTCTGAAACCAAAAAAGAAGTTCCTGAAATTAAAAAAGAAACCTCAGAATTACCAACAAAAAAATCAGTTTCAGAAATTAAAGTAAAACCAAAAACCATCTCTAAAACAGTTCGTTACGACTTGTATGTTCGTGATACCATTGTTACAATCGGCAACAAACTAAAACGCGCTATTGCTGTAAACGGACAAATTCCGATGCCAACATTAACGTTTACCGAAGGTGATATCGCAGAAATTTATGTGCACAACGAATTGAAAGAAAGCACTTCATTGCATTGGCACGGATTGATGTTGCCCAACAAAGAAGATGGCGTTCCGTATGTAACACAAATGCCCATTGAACCCGGAACGACTCATAAATATACTTTTCCAATTATCCAAAACGGAACACATTGGTATCATAGTCATTCGGGTTTGCAAGAACAAATTGGAATGTACGGTTCTATGATTTTAAATAAAAAACCAGAAGATGAAAAGTTTCGAGAAGGTATTGACGATTTGCCAACAATTCCTATAATTTTAAGTGAATGGAGCGATATAAATCCTAAAAATATTCACAGAATGTTGCACAATGCGACCGATTGGTTTGCTATTAAAAAAGGATCGACGCAAAGTTATTCAGAAGCCATTCGTGCCGGACATTTTAAAACAAAAATTGCCAACGAATGGAAGCGAATGAATGCCATGGATGTGAGCGATATTTATTATGAAAAATTTCTAATAAATGGTAAAAATGAAAGTAAGCTGTCGGAATTTAAATCTGGCGATAAAGTTCGTTTAAGAATTTCAAATGGTGGTGCATCAAGTTATTTTTGGTTAACGTATGCTGGTGGAAAAATTACAGTTGTGGCTAGCGATGGAAACGATGTTGAACCAGTTGAAGTCGATAGATTACTAATTGCCGTTTCTGAAACGTATGATGTAATTGTAGAAATTCCAGCAGATAAAACTTCCTATGAATTTTTAGCAACATCGGAAGACAGAACCAAATCGGCATCATTATATTTAGGAGAAGGAATTAAGCAACTAACAAATCCACTTCCCAAATTAAAATATTTTGAAGGAATGAAAATGATGAATTCAATGATGAAAATGAATGGTGATTTAGACGATATGGGAATGAAAATGTCCTACAATCAAATGGATATGAATGTGGTGATGTATCCTGAAATTACTGGTGAAAGTCAAAAGTCAACCCGAGGCATTGCCGAATTGAGCGAAGCTAAAGTCGAAAGTCATAAAGAAATGAAAATGACTGAAAACGATTATAACAGCAATGAACTTTCCGACATAACAACATTAAATTATGCGATGTTAAAATCACCTTTTAAAACCAATCTTCCAAAAGAGGCACCAGTTAAAGAATTACGATTTGAATTGTCTGGAAACATGAACCGCTACGTTTGGAGTTTGGACAACAAAGTAGTTTCCGAAACCGACAAAATTTTAATTAAAAAAGGCGAAAATGTTAGAATAACCTTGCACAATGGTTCAATGATGCGGCATCCAATGCATTTACACGGTCACGATTTTAGAGTTTTGAATGGTCAGGACGATTATGCTCCACTGAAAAATAGCAT
>JAIEMH010000366.1 GCA_019752245.1 Flavobacteriaceae bacterium | reverse complement strand
AACAGCTGCTACTGCATCAGGTTTAGCTGCTGGTACTTATACCGTAACGGTAACCGATGCTAACACTTGTCAAGCTACAAGAACATTTACTATTACGCAACCATCGGCTATTGACCAAAGCGTTACTTTAGTGGGAACTACACTAACTTCAAACCAGTCTGGAGCCAACTACCAATGGTACAACTGTGCTGATAATTCACCTGTAGGATCTAACAGTAATACATTTACCCCAACGCAATCGGGTGATTATAAAGTTGAAATTACAATAGGAACTTGCAGTGTAACATCCGTTTGCACCACAGTTACGACACTTGGAAACGTTACTTTTGAAAGCGATGCTTTTTTATTGATTTACCCTAATCCAAGTCAAGGAATTATTAATATAAAAACTAATTCTGATGGAGATTTCCAAGTTATAAATCAGATTGGGCAAGTGGTTAAAACATTTAAAGTTACACCATTTATAATCAATACAATTGATTTGCTAAACTTAAATGATAGTATGTATTTCATAAAAGAAGTTAACCATTCAAAAGTTTACAAGATTATTATTAAAAAATAGTTTGTTTTAAATAAGTAATAGAAACTGCCCAAAAGTATTTTTGGGCAGTTTTTTTATATACTAAAATCGTTTAAACTTTGCCTGTATTAAATTTTATTAGTGCAATTATTATGAAAACTAGACAATTAGAGTCTAACCAACTTGCTATTGTAGCGTCAAATCTATTTAAAAAAACTAAACTATAGTTCTTACAGGAGCATCTTTGGGGTTCTGGTTCTTTCTATTTGGTTTTACAAAAGGAAAAGAATCAATTTCACTTAACAGCTACCTTTAATGAGTAGTTTTGACCAATTTACCTAAACTTTTTTCGCATATTTAAACTACCTAAAAGCGGACTAAATGGTGCATAATAGTAAGGAGGAAAATCCCTATAAAATCAAAACAAAAACTTAACGTAAAATACAAAAAATGCTTTATAACTAAGGGTTAATCATTTCAAAAGAAAACATAAAATAGTGCTAAACAATGTCTTAAAAAAGGAGAAAAAGTAAAACTATTCCTAATTATTGTTAAAAACTATAGCGGATTGTGAAAAACTTTGGCTTTCATTTCTATTAAAAAATCATAACCTTTGTAATTGTAGGTCAGGCAAATATCCGAAGATTTGCTCAGAGGCAAAAATTATTTATTTTAATTTTATACGTCAAAATTATGAGCGTAAAATTCAAGGTTCTTCCAAGAAAGAACCCGCAAGACATTCTTGCACCAGAAAAATTCTATGCTGCAGCTATTGCAGATGGAGAAACCGATTTAGAAAGACTCGCGGAGTTAATTTCTTATCAATGTACTGTGACCGAAGCCGATTGCTATGCGGTATTGATGTCGTTAGAGCACAATATCATTGGCGAATTGAACGAAGGTCGTATTGTAAAACTTGGACGTTTGGGTAACTTTCAAGTAGGATTAAGTTCTGAAGGTAAAGACACCGCAGAAGAAGTAACTTCGAGTGTCATCAAAAAGAACAGAATTCTTTTTAGACCAGGTAAAAAATTGCGCAATTTATTGAGTACAATTACTTACCGAAAAGCAAGCTAGAACCCCGTAACTAAGCAATTAGTTATTGTAAGACCTCGAGTATTCCAGTGCTCGAGGTCTTTTTTTTGCCTTTTTTTCACGAAATTTTTCGTGATTTCGTCCCGATGAAGTTTTTGTTTCGTCCTGATGAACTAATAAACGCGTCCTGATGAGTCGAAAGCACAATAAGGACCAATTGAAAATAACCTCTTAAGAAAGAAAAAAGGACTAAAAAACACTTATTTTGATACAATTTTTCTATGTTTTCTATCCCAACCGAATCGCCAAAACAATAAAATCTATGAAAAACTAGGTCTCGGCGCCTTCACTAAGCCTGTCAAAGTGTGGTTAAAAAAGCAAAAAACTCACTTTACTCCATAAAAAAAGCTCAAAAAAAGCAGCTAGAACCCCGATTTTTGAGCAATTAAGTATTGTAAGACCTCGAGTAATTCCAGTTACTCTTCCGAATTATGTTGTAAATTTAATATATTAATTTTAATAATTTTTAGCTCTGTGAATAATTTTTTTGTTCGTTTAATTAAAAGACTTCACAAGGTTTTTATGGTTAACAACTTTAAAATTGGACGACTATTTATTATTTTTTTTTAATAACCAGTTACTTTTTTTTTAACTAAATGCGGAAAACCGTAAAATAGATTGATTATGATAATTTACATTTGTTTTTAAATACCCAAGTATGCTATTCTTTTGAAAGTATTATTAAGATTTTTCTCCTTGAAAATATTTTTTTGTGTGGTGGATTATCAGTAAGTTTGGGAATATTCTTATTAGAAAGAAATGATTAAAGTAACTTGTGCAATTGTATTATTTAATTCAAAAATATTAGTCACTCAAAGATCGGAAAAAATGAGTCTTCCACTGAAATGGGAATTTCCAGGCGGAAAATTGGAAGAAAACGAAAGTGAAATAGAATGTATTAAAAGAGAAATAAAAGAAGAGTTAAGTATTGAAATTGATGTTATAAATCAATTATCAAATAGTATTTTTGATTATGGTGCTTTCAAAATTAATTTAATTCCATTTATTGCAAATTATCTTTCTGGCGAAATTAGATTGACAGAACATAAAGATTATAGAATTTTAGAAAAATCAGAATTATCATTATTAGACTGGGCAGAAGCTGATATACCAATAGTAGAAGAATTTTTAAAACTTGAACTATGAACCAAGGATTGTACGAAGAATTAGTAACCAAACTAATCAACTATAAATTAAACGAACTAGATAAAGATACTTTTCAAGTTAAAAAAACCTCAATTGATAAAGCGGAAGCGGCACAATTATTATCTCAACATATTGGTAGAACGATAAAACAAGCTTTTAACTTAATTAAAGGCGAAGATGTTCTTGAAACTCAAATAGAGATAGCAAATAAAATAATTCTTTTTTTAAAAGAAGAATTGAAAAAAGAAGAATTTGAAGATGACTTAATTGAAACAGAAGGGAAAATATTAAAAGCTGTTTTTACAAAAGTTGATAGTCATTTTACAAATTTAGATTTACATCTTAAAGAAATTACACCATATACAAGATTAATTCATAGCGAGCTTTTTACTGGTGGAAATTCAGGTACAACATTGGAAAGTGAATTAAGAAAAGAAATTTTATCATCGGATGAAATTGATTTATTAGTTTCTTTCATTAAATGGAAAGGAATTAGAATTCTTGAACGTGAGTTAATAGAATTTACGGAACGAGGAGGAAAACTTAGAGTAATTACAACCACATATATTGGAGCAACAGATGCAAAAGCAGTAGAGTTTTTATCTTCATTAAAAAATACAGAAGTTAAAGTTTCATATAACACAGGAAATGAAAGGTTGCATGCAAAAGCCTATTTATTTCAGAGAAAAACAGGTTTTCACACTGGATATATTGGTTCGTCAAATTTTTCTCGTTCTGCTTTAACAGATGGATTGGAATGGAATCTAAAAATAACGACCAAAGAAGTTGGTCATATTATTGATAAGTTTAAGAAAACATTTGAAGCTTACTGGCAAAATTCAGAATTTGAATTATATGACAAAAACATTCATTCTGTAAAATTAGTTGAAGCTTTAAAACAAGGTAAGTCTTCAAAAGAATATACTTTTGATACTGCTCATTTTGACATTAAACCTTTTCATTATCAAAGTGAAATACTTGAAAAATTAGAAGTTGAAAGATCAGTTCATAATAGATTTAGAAATCTTTTAGTTGCCGCAACAGGAACTGGGAAAACAGTTATTTCTGCTTTTGATTATAAAAATTTTAGAAATAATAATCAATCAGCAAAGTTACTTTTTGTCGCCCATAGAAAAGAAATTTTACAACAAGCAAAAGCAACTTTTCAAGGAATTTTAAAAGACAATAATTTTGGGGATTTATGGGTTGATGGATTAGAACCAAATTCAAATGAATATGTTTTTGCTTCGGTTCAAACTTTAAATAATCGACTTAAAGAAATTAAACTTTCACCAGAATATTACGATTTTATAATTGTTGATGAAGTACATCATATAGAAGCTAAAACCTATCGCCCAATTTTAGAATATTTTAGTCCAAAAATATTATTGGGTTTGACCGCAACACCTGAAAGAAGCGATGGTGCAAATATTTTAGAAGATTTTTGTAATCGTATTGCTGCTGAAATCAGACTTCCTGAAGCATTGAACAAAAAATTATTAAGCCCATTTCAATATTTTGGAATTACAGATAGTATTGATTTAAATAATGTTAAATGGGAAAAAGGAAAATATGTTGCAAGTGAATTGACAAGTTTATATACAAAAAATGATGTACGTGTTGGTCAAATAATTTCAAATCTTGAAAAATATACAACCGATTTAAATGATGTTAGAGCAATTGGATTTTGTGTAACTCAAGAGCACGCAGTTTATATGGCAGAAAAATTCAATTTAGCAGGATTAAAAGCAGAATGGTTAACAAGTAAAAATTCAAATGAAAGAGACAAAATTAGAAATCAATTTAAGAAAAAAGAATTCAATTATTTATTTGTAGTTGACATTTTTAATGAAGGAGTAGATATACCAGAAATAGATACAGTTTTATTTTTGAGACCAACAGAAAGTTTAACAGTTTTTCTTCAACAATTAGGTCGTGGATTGCGTTTAGCAGAAGGAAAAGATTGTTTAACAGTTTTAGATTTTGTGGGAAATTCAAGACCCGAATATGATTTTGAAAGTAAATTTAGAGCCTTAATAGGAAAAACAACAACATCAGTTCAAAAAGAAATTGAAGATGATTTTCCTCATTTACCTTTAGGTTGTTCAATTATTTTAGAAAAAAAAGCAAAAGAAACAATTCTTGAAAATATCAAAAGAGCAACATCTTTAAATATAAATCAACTGATAGCAAAGATTAGAAATTTTCAACATCAAACAACATTGCCATTAACTTTAGAGAATTTTATAAGTTTAAATAACTTATCAATTGAAACAATTTATAAAAAAGATAGTTGGTCAAGATTATGTCAAAAAGCTGGAGTTATTGATGATTTTGAACCAATTAATGAAAAGCAAATTTTTTCAGCCATTGGTAAAAAGTGGTTGTCCACAAATTCTACAAGTTATTTCAATTTCATTTTAAAAATTGCAAAATCTGATTTTGATATTCAAATTAAAGATTTTGATGAAAATGAAAAAACTATGCTACTAATGTTGCATTACGATGTATGGCAAATCCCAGGTGGTTTTGATTCATTAGAGAAAAGTATAAAACAAATTGGAAAAAATAAAATTCTTATAAATGAAATTATTCAAGTTTTAGAAATTTTAATTGACAAAATTGGATTTAAAGAAATTGACATTAATCTTCCTTACGAACAACCATTAAAGTTACATGCACGTTATACAAGAGATCAAATCTTAGTTGCTTTTAGGCTAAGTACATTTGATAAAAAATCTTCCAACAGAGAAGGAGCAGCTGAAAGTAAAAAATTAAATACTGAAATACTTTTTATTAATTTAATCAAATCAGAGGAGAATTTTTCTCCGACTACAATGTATGATGATTATGCAATCAGTGAAACTTTATTTCATTGGCAATCTCATAATGCTTATGGACCAGAAACTCCTAAAGGATTGTCATACATAAATCATCTTGAAATTGATAAAAAAATACTTCTTTTTGTTAGAGAGAAAGCAAATGATGAAAACGGAAACACTCTT
>JAIEMH010000183.1 GCA_019752245.1 Flavobacteriaceae bacterium | reverse complement strand
GTTTTTACAATTACAATCAAACAATGAAAATAAGATTAGACGTTTAGAGTTAAATCTTGAGCAAAAAAGTGTGAAAAGTAAATATTTCAATAAACTTTCAAGTTTTTTTGAAAACACAAACGAGCAAAAAATAGAAGAAATCGAATCTTTTCACAATAAGATTGGTTCTATCCTAAAAAGAGAATTGAATAATGCGAAAAAAATATTAGAAGAAGAAAATAAAGTTATTAATGAGGAAATTGGAAAAATAGATTTGAAAATATCAAGTCTACTTGAAAATGTAAAAAGCCCCTAATTTATTGTTGAGAAAATTTATGATTTAACAATTGAATCAAATAAAATATCTAACGTTAATAAATTTTACAAAGAAAAAGAACAAGTAATATCTGATTTAAAACAATTAAACTTAGATTTAGAAGAAACCATCTCAGAAATCTTAAGTAATATTGAAAAAGAAATTAATACTGAACTTATTAGAATAAATAATGAAATTCATAGTGGAAACAAGAAAACCCCTAAAATAAAAATAAACAAAAGATCGTATATTTTTGACCATCAAGATAATACTGGAACAGGAAAAGCATTTTCTGATTTAATAGAATTTGATTTAGTGATTTTGAAATTGACTTCCCTACCATTTCTAATTCACGATTCAATATTGTTTAAAAACATAGAAGATTCAGCAATTGATAAAATTATCGAACAATATTCAACTGAAAAAAAACAAATATTTATTGCCTTAGATGGCATAAATAAGTATAGTGAAAATTCAAAAAAAATGCTATTCAAAAATAAAGTAATTCAACTAAACAACTCTCGAAAATTATTTAACAAAGATTGGAGTTAATTGTTATAAATCAAGTCTATCGCCTTACAAGACAGCGCGGATTTGCAATTCGTGCCCACAAACAAAATAAAATTTGAAACCGCTTAGAGAAATCTGAGAAATCAGAGAAATTTTTTAAATTATTCCAATTTCTTAAATCTGCGTTCCAAAAAATGCTACATGAGATTGCTTTGTTTCCTGACAACAACAATTGTTAACAACTTCCTTACCACCAAACTAAAAAATTCTTACATTTGTAGTTATAACGGAGTTTACTCCAAAGTAAGTTATTAACAAAAAAGTTTTAGTAAATGCAAAACATTCCTAGTGTTGACTTGCGTGATTTCCTGTCGGATGACCCGACACGTAAACAAAAATTTGTAAATGAAATCGGAAAAGCTTTCGAAGATATTGGCTTCGTGGCGCTAAAAGGTCATTTTTTGGATGACAAATTGGTTGATGAATTGTATGGAGAAATTAGGAATTTCTTCGCACTTCCATTAGAAACAAAATACAGCTATGAGATACCAGGCATTGGAGGTCAACGTGGTTATGTTTCTTTCGGAAAAGAACATGCAAAAGGTCGCAAAGAAGGCGATTTGAAAGAGTTTTGGCACTTTGGTCAGTATGTTGACAAAGATTCCAAATACGCTGCAGAATATCCTGATAACGTAGAGGTTAAAGAATTACCTCGTTTTAACGAAGTTGGAAAAGAAGCCTATCAAATGCTTGAAAAAACAGGTATTTATGTGTTGCGTGCTTTGGCATTGCACTTGGGCTTAGACGAATTTTATTTTGATAATTACGGTAAAGAAGGAAACTCTATCTTGAGACCAATTCATTATCCGCCAATTACTTCAGAACCTGAGAATGCTATTCGTGCTGCGGCTCATGGTGATATCAATTTGATTACACTTTTAATGGGTGCGCAAGGTCGCGGTTTGCAAGTTCAAAACCACGATGGCGAATGGATTGATGCTATTGCAGAACCAGACGAATTAGTGATTAACGTTGGCGATATGTTATCGCGTCACACGAATAATAAATTGAAATCTACGATACATCAAGTGGTGAATCCGCCAAGAGAACTTTGGGGAACATCACGTTATTCTATTCCGTTTTTTATGCATCCGGTAAGCGACATGCGTTTGGACGTTTTAGAGAATTGTATTGATGAAAATAATCCAAAATTATACGATGATATTTCGGCAGGTGAATTCTTGTATGAAAGATTAGTTGATTTGGGATTAATCAAAAAATAATTTTTATATTTATATCTGAAAAAGGCATTGAGTTTTCTTGATGTCTTTTTTGGTTTAATAACCGCAAATTCGCAAATTATTTCTTTATATAATAGTTAATTTGCGAATTTGCGGTAAATAATTTTTAAATATTATGGATCTTCATGACCAACTAAAAAACCTATTCCCAGAACACGTAGTTTCTAACGAACCAGAAGCTGTTGAGGAAAAAGACCATGAATTATACGTTCAAAAAGAACCTATGATTTGTAAATTTGAAAAACGAAAAGGAAAGCCAACCACTATAATCTCAGGATATGAAGGTGAAGAGGAAGATTTCAAACTTTTAGCCAAAGAACTAAAGAATAAACTAGCCGTTGGTGGCACTTTCAAAGACGGCGAAATCATTATTCAAGGTGATTACCGCGATAGGATTATGAAGTTATTGCAGGAGAAAGGATTTAAGACTAAGCGTGTGGGTGGATGATTTTTTGTATACTGTATATTGTATTATTGTATACTGCTTTATTTTTATTGAAAAGACGTTTGCAGTTTTAAGAAATGTATAATGTATTTTTGTATACTGTACACTGCTTTTCATCTTGAAAAGAAGTTTGAAATTTGAAAGACATTTTACTATTTAAAATAATATTTAAGAATATAACAATACATTACACAAAATACAACAAACAATTTTACAACAATACTATATACAATCTTACAATATACATTATACAATCTTACAATATACAATATACATTATACATTATACATTATACAATCTTACAATATACATTATACAATATACAATATACAATCTTACATTATACAACAATACATTATAAAAAAAAAAAATGATACAATCATCAGAATTAATATTAAACCCAGACGGAAGTGTGTATCACTTGAATCTGAAACCCGAACATATTGCACACGACATCATCTTTGTTGGTGATCAAAATCGCGTGGAGAAAATTACTAAGAACTTTGATTCTATTGAGTTTTCGCAACAAAAACGTGAGTTTAAAACGCAAACCGGAATTTACAAAGGAAAAAGAATTACCGTAATGTCGACTGGAATTGGTCCGGATAACATTGATATTGTCATGAACGAATTGGATGCTTTGGTAAACATTGATTTGGAAACCAGACAGCCTAAAGAAACGTTGACTTCGTTGAATATTATTCGCATTGGAACTTCGGGTTCGTTGCAAAAAGACATTCCTTGTGATAGTTTTGTGATGTCTAAATTCGGATTGGGATTGGACAACATGCTTCGCTCCTATTTGATTGATAAAGTTTCAAATATTGCAATGGAAGATGCATTTGTAAAACACACCAATTGGGATTTACGCAAAGGAAAACCTTATGTTATATCGTGTTCAGAAAAGCTAGAAAAAATCATTGAAAGCGATAAAATGCACAAAGGAATTACGGCAACGGCTGGAGGATTTTATGGTCCACAAGGTCGTGTATTGCGATTGAATATTCAAGACGAAGCACTGAATTCTAAAATGGATAATTTTGAATTTGAAGAAAACAGAATTACCAATCTCGAAATGGAAACTGGAGCGATTTATGGTTTAGGAAAACTACTTGGTCACGAATGTTTATCACTAAATGCTATCATTGCCAATCGTGCAAGTGGCACTTTCAGTGAAGACCCATACAAAGCTGTTGATGAATTGATTGAATATACTTTGGATAAAATTTCAAAATAATAAATTACTTATAAATTTGGAACGCTGATGGGAGAAATTCGAGAAATCTGAGAAATTTTTTAAATTATTCCAATTTCTTAAATCTGTGTTTAAAAAAATTAAAAAATGACTTTTAGATACGCAAGACATACCAACAATTTAGAACTATTGAAATCTTTTTACATAGATGTTTTGGGATTGGAATTGCTTGGTGGTTTTGAAAATCATAATGGCTATGATGGCGTTTTTATTGGAAAACAAGAGGAGAATTGGCATTTAGAATTCACGCAATCTGATGAAATTGCCAATCATACTTTTGACGACGATGATCTTTTGATTTTTTATCCAAGTAGTAAATTGGAATTTGAATGGCTTCAAGAGAAATTAAAGAACCATTCGATACAATTTGTGAAATCTAAAAATCCGTATTGGAATGAAAATGGGATTCAGTTTTTAGATCCTGATGGGTTTGGGATTGTAATATCGCATTTGAATATTAGCTAGAGTTAAATTATGGAACACTGATTTGAGAAATCTGAGAAATTAGAGAAATTATTTAAATTTCTTCAATCTGCGTTCAAAAAATATAAAAAATGAATTTAGTATTAGAAACAGAACGTCTTATCATGCGACCATTTGAAGTATCAGATGCAGAAGCGTTATTTGAAATGGATAAAAACCCAGAAGTTCACAACTATTTATGGCAAAAACCTTGTATTGATATTCAAGAGGTTTACGATTACATTGAAATGGTTCAAAAACAATATCAAGAAAGAGGAATTGGTCGTTTTTCAACAATTCTAAAAGAAACAGGAGAATTAATTGGCTGGACAGGAATCAAATTTGTAAACGATCACATAGAAAACGGAAACACCAATTTTTATGATTATGGTTATCGTTTAAACGAGAAATTTTGGAATAAAGGTTACGCAACCGAAGCTTCAATTGCATGGTTGGATTATGGTTTCAATAAGATGAACATCGATAAAATGAACGCTTATACGCATGCCGAAAACGGTGCATCCAATCATGTGTTACAAAAAGTAGGATTCAATTTCATGGAAGATTACCCTGATAATGAAGGTGTAATTTGGAAATGGTGGCAAATGGTGAATAGTGGTCAGTGATTAGTGATTAGTGATCAGTGTTCAGTTGTCAGTTCTCAGTTGTTAGAAAATTTTATTTTTGAAGAGCATCCCTTTTAAACTTTTAAACTCATAACCTTTTAACCCTTAAAAAAAAAAATGAAGCACATAAAAATCGCTGGCGTTCCAGAACATTTCAATTTGCCTTGGCATTTGTGTATTGAGAATGGCGAATTTGAAGAAGTCGGAATCGATTTGCAATGGACAGATGTTCCAGAAGGTACTGGAAAAATGTGTCAAATGCTTCGCGATGGTGAAACGGATATTGCGGTTATCTTGTCGGAAGGAATTGTGAAAGATATTGTGGGTGGAAATCCATCTAAAATTGTTCAGGTTTATGTTGAAAGTCCACTTGTTTGGGGAATTCACGTTGATGCTAAATCTAAATATCAAACACTTTCTGATTTAGAAAATACTACTGTTGCTATTTCCAGATTGGGTTCGGGTTCGCAATTAATGGCCTATGTAAATGCTAACAATCAAGGTTGGGATACCGACAATTTGAAATTTGAAATTGTAAATACCATTGATGGTGCTGTGGAAAGTTTATCAAAAGGCACATCTGATTATTTTATGTGGGAAAAATTCATGACTAAACCCTTGGTTGACAAAGGAATTTTTAGAAAACTAGCCGATTGCCCTACGCCTTGGCCGTGTTTTGTAATTGCAGTTCGTGATGAGGTTTTAAAAAAACATCCCAATACAATTGCTCAAATTCTTGAAATCATCAATATAAAGACCGAAAATTTCAAAGAAATTGCTTCTATTGATGCTGTTTTATCTCAAAAATACCATCAAAAAATTGAAGATATTCAAGAATGGCTTTCCATTACTGAATGGTCGCAAAGTCAATTACCAAAAGAA
>JAIEMH010000193.1 GCA_019752245.1 Flavobacteriaceae bacterium | reverse complement strand
GGTGAAGTTGCTCCAGCACTAAAAGTAGCTAAATTGATATTAAATCCGGGCATTTGATTAGTAAAATATAACAAACTAAAATCTGGTGCGATGGTATATTTGAAGAAAGTTGGAACATAAGTTAGAAATACTGTGTGCGTATTATTTGAAGTTGTTGCTCCTGATACAACATTTCTTTCGTCATATTTACTGTAATTATAATTTAAACTCAATAAGTTTGACATTTTGGTGTTACTCCAAGTATATGTTGGGCTCAAACCAAAATCATTACTAACATTTTTAACTCCAAAAGCTGTCGATCCAGTACTTTGAAATCCGAAATTATTATAACTTACATTTAAACTCCAATGGTCATTAAATTGTGTAAAACAGTTAATATTTGCAATTAACATATTGGCTTTTGTTAACGAATTACTCATATTGTTTACTCGTTCTCCAATACTTGCAACAACATTAGTTTTGAATCCATTAGATGTATTTTTCCAAACATTGAAACGTGTATTTACGGTAACATCAAACCTGTCGGATTGTTGAAAAGGATATCCTGAAGTGTAAAAACCAGCACCTAAATATTTAGATTTTAAACCAATATCAAAGTTTTTAGATTTTTTTCCAAATGCTGCTGTTCCTGCATAATCCTTAGT
The DNA here is from genome assembly GCA_019752245.1 of Flavobacteriaceae bacterium. GTDB lineage: Bacteria > Bacteroidota > Bacteroidia > Flavobacteriales > Flavobacteriaceae > Flavobacterium. The sequence continues at coordinate 5,153 of JAIEMH010000193.1, read as the reverse complement.
CGTAGATGCGTCTGATGTAAAAAAGGGTTTAAACGAACCAACTCCAGATGCTGGACTTCCACCCAAAGTGGTATTGGTTGAATTTAAACTTTGAGCACCTTCAACTTGTAGATAATATCCTTTTTCAAAAAACAAATGAGTTAAAGCACTAACTACAATTCCTGATTGTGGTGCAATTGCTAATGGAGTTGTAACACTTGAGAATTTATCATCACCGGATGCCATACTTAGTGCAAATTTGTATTTCCCTTCTTTTTCTTTACCAATTTGTGCCATCCAATTAGTACGTTTGTAGGCACCAATTACTGATGGAGAAATTGAAGAATTTATTCCTTGTTGTGATGTTCCTGTAAAGAATTTTATCAAATATCCTTTTGGTCTTAAATCGAATCCAACTCCAAATACACCAACATCACCAGTAGAAAGTTCACTATAATTTAGGTATTGCGTTCCCAATTGTAGTTCAGCCCATTTGTACTTTGGATTCAATGAAAAATTATTTAACGGATTGGTTACAAATTGCCAAAAGCTTTGATGTCCTAGTGCTCCAATTCCTGCGTACGGACCAAGAAAATTTGTCGGTTTGGTGGCAAAGTTGAAATTGAAAGGCAACTTAAAATCTCCAATTGTTATCGTAGGCTTAAAATTAAACCGAACTTGATTCCATGGTTTTCTGGGGTTGTATCCATTCCATCCTACTGGATTTGTGGATAATCCGTAGTATTCATAGGAAGTTCCCATAGTTCCAGTTACAACAACTGGCGGATTTGTAGTTTGTGCATATCCAAAACTTATGCAACAAAAAGTTAATAGTGTAATTAGTTTTGATTTCATATGGTTAGGTTTTGTTTTAAAAGTTTTCAATTTTTTTATTGTTTTGTTCATAATCGCCAAATAAGTCACATAGTTTTCTAATGTCTGAAATGTTACTAAAGTTGTTATTGCTTACTACAGCAATCATTACGTTTTCTTTTACTAATCGAATTAAAAGGCTTCTGTTTCCTGCCCACCAACCTGTGTGATAAATTATTTCGTTTCCTTTTGTAGTAACAATTTTTTTCCATCCTAATCCATAATTACTACTAAATGGAGTTAATTTGCTAGTTGGAGCATAAGCTAAATCCAATGTTGATTTTTTAAATAATTGACCACCACGAAGAGCTTTATCCCATTTTTTCAAATCCTGAACAGTGCTATAAACATTCTTATCACCATAAATTAGATCTAAATATCTTAGGGAATAAACTTTTCCGTTTTTGTAATAGGATTTAGTTGCTCCTGCATAATTGTCTAATCCCATTACATAAGTATCGTTCATTTGTAAAGGTTTAAAGAATGTTTTTGACAAATATTCTTTGTAAGATTCACCAGTGATTTTTTCAATAATTAGTGCTAGTAAAGCATAATTTGTATTGGAATAATCAAATGTTTTTCCCGGAGTATTTATGAGAACTTTGGATTTGTTTTTAATTATAAATTGATACAAATCGGCATTAGTCATGTTTTTGGATTTATCCCAGCTCGATTCATCCATAAATTTTAAATAGTCTTCTAAACCACTTTTGTGACTTAATAGCATTTTTATAGTTATCTCTGGAATTGTGAAATCTGGAAGGTATTTTACTACCGCATCATCAACATTTAATTTGCCATTTTCCATGAGTTTTAAAATTGCCATAGATGTAAATGTTTTTGTCACAGACGCTAGGTCAAAAGCAGTATGACTAGTTACATTATCCTTGAAGCTATAGTATTTTTCAAATAGAATTTCATCGTTTTTAGAAACTAATACTCCACCATTAAAATCTGGAGGCAAAATTTCCTTCACAATTTCAGCTATAGGTTTTTTTGGATCTTCTGGATTTTTCGGATTACCAGTATCAGTTGGGTTACCGTCCCCATTTGGAATGCCATCGCCGTCTAAACCTTTGTCAACATTTATTCTAAATGAACAAATACATTTTTTATCTCCACAAGTTGCTGTTATTGTTACAGAATACATTCCTTTTTCAGGAAAAGTTATTGTTTCATATAATGTAGTTGCAACATGAGTATAAATAATTTGATTGACTTGATTGTAAACCGTTATTTCATTTTTGGTTGCTGCGCATTTTCCTTTACACATATAAACGCCAGATAATGTGTAAGGTTCGTTCCATGCAATATCGATTAATGTTGTGTTGCAAATAATTTGATTTTGAGGTTTAGCAATTCCGGGTTTTCTTGGTTTTAAATATAAATTTGTCCAATTATTTCCTGCATTACAAGCACATTCATTCGGATTTTCATAGGCATCTTTTTTGCAAAATATTGTTTCACAACGCTTACAATCTTCATCAATTAATGTTAGGTGAAAGCATGCTTTTTCTAAAATTAATATACAATTTTCTTTAGCGCTTTTTGGTAAAGAAAGCTGAATCGGAATTGTGTAAGTTCCAGGTTGTAGCGGTTTTCCATCATTCCAAATTAATTCGTCTTGACAGTTTTCTTTCGTGGAATTAGAAAAAGTATTTGTAGCAGTTGCACTTGCTGGATTTAAGGTTCCAACAGGTTGATTAGTGCTTTCTGCAAACAAACAGCCTCGTTCTAACATTTGAACTTTGCAATTAGCACAAGCTGGATCTTTCCATGAGTATTTTAAATCGGCCAAACTAATTCTAACTTCTTTTACCGGTTTTAATATGGTGAATGTTATGGTTTCACTACTAATTTGAGCTGTAGTAGTATTTGTTAAATGCGAATCTGCTTCAGCTTTGGTAGTAGTTAATAAATCTTTACAATTATCACATTCTGGTAAAAGCGTACAATCTTTAATATTTAAGTCTAAAACTCCAGTCGTAGCAATACATCCACCAGCCAACGAAACGGTAGCATGTAAATGATGAATTCCAGGTTGTAAAGTTGATAATGCTAAGGATTGACCGGAACCAACATTTGCTACAGCAGTTCCGTCATCGTCGTACCATGTTACTGTGTAAGCACTTGAAGAAGGACTTGGCAAAGGAAAATTTACTGTATCAGTCCAGCAAAGAGTTTGACATCCTTTTGGGAATAAACTTACATCAGGGATAGGTGAAATAGTTCCAGCAAATTTGTATGCAGTACAACCTGCAGCATTTGCAATAGTAGCACTATAAGACCCAGCTAATCCTGTTGTCATAGTATTTCCAATGACACCATTACTCCATTTTATGATGTAATCACTTGGAGTGGTATTTGATGTTCCGGTTGCTGAAAATGTATAGGAATGTCCTTCACACAACTGCCCAATTGGGGCTGTAATGTTTATTGTTGGACTTTGTACCAAAGTAACACAAATGACATCTTTTGCTATACAACCATCTTTACTTGTTACTGTCAATTCAAAATTGTATTCTCCGGGAACCGTTGCAGTTGCAGTTGGATTATAAACATTAGCCAAAGTTAGAGCTGATGGACCTGTTACTGACCAAGAATAATTAGCGCCAACTTCGGATATGGAATTTTGAATATTAATTGGTGAGTTTGATGTACATTGTATTTTTTTTGCAATGATTTTTGCTATTGGTAATGAATAAAAACTAACGTTTATAACATTTGATAAAGTTACGCATCCTCCACCAGTACCATTTTCAACAAGAACAGAATAATTGCCAACCTGATCAGTTTGATAGGTTGCAGCAGTTGCTCCAGAAATGGCTGTTCCGTTTTTGTACCATTGGTAAGTTGTAAAAGTTGTTGTTGTACTTAAGGTGACTTTTTCTCCAGGACACATTTTTTTATCGCTACCAATGGAAGCTGTAATTGGAGCTATAATTGAAATTGTTTTTGTTAAAAAAGTGCTACATCCGTTTTTATGAGTAACAGTTAGTGTTACTACATAAGTTTTTGGATAGGTAGTAACAGTAGGATAAGTATGATCTGTATTTTGCAAATTAGAAATAAATCCATCTCCAAAATCCCATTGAAAACTAAGATCTGGGTCACTTCCGGGAACAGAAAACAGCAATTTTGTTTTTGCACAAATTTCTGAAGGAAGATTAATAGAAATAGGAATTGCCGTTGTTGTAAAATCAACTGCATATTTTATTTTGCAACCATCGCTTCCAGTTATTTCTAAAGTTGCTGTATGCAATCCTCCATTTGCGTAACTAACAATTGGTGGGTTTGCATTAATGCTCGAACTAGGACTTCCTCCAATAAATTGCCAATTATAAGTTATTGTTGTTGGAGTTTGAACTTGACAAAGATTAGTAAAAGTAACTTTATCGCAATTTACACTTGCTGAAAAATTGTTAGCAATATTCACCGTAACCGTATGGCATTTTTCTTTATAGCAGTATATTCCATTGCCATACCTTGCACATACATTATAAGTTCCAATGCCTTTGTATTGATGAGTTATGTTATTTCCAGACGACTCCTCTCCGTCGCCAAAATACCAGTAAGCAGATCCACCACTATACGGGACATTGGTTGTTGAGAATAAGAATGGGTTACAAGTGTTATTTATTGTAAAATCGGGTGTGTAATTGTTAATTGTACAACCACTGCCGTTGCCTCCGATGCAACCTTCTTTGGCAATCGAAATTCGGTTGGTTATTACTTTACAACCTGTATTGCAAATGCTCACTTCGCACCAATAGTAACCTGAAGATGTTGCTGTGTAATTTGGAGAATTTGTTCCAACAAGGCTACCCATTCCCGTAGCTGCTCCAAGAAACCAACTGTAACAATAACTGCCAGCCGGCATTGGAGTCACAACTAAATTTGTGTTAATGGTTTCTGCACATAGCCAATAGGTTTTGCTTGTTGCGGCAATATTAGCTGTAAATGTTACGTTTTCTTTTGGAATTATTATTGTTGCTTTAGATTTACAACCGTTTTTAGTAATTGTAACCGTATAAGTTCCGTAATCAAGTATGTTAACGTTTTGAGTTGTTAATATTGGAAGTGTCGTTCCATCTTTTTCCCAAACATAACTTGTTGCTCCACTAATATTTGTTGAGAGCATCATTCCTCCAATACTACATAATGTATTTGATTTTGTGAAAATATTATTGGCATTTATTACGAATTCTTGGTGAAATTACTCTGCCCCGAAATGACCTCATCAGGTCTGCTAATTACCTGTACATCATATTTCCTAGAATGGATAGAGCAAGATAACAAAC
>JAIEMH010000351.1 GCA_019752245.1 Flavobacteriaceae bacterium | reverse complement strand
TTGAAAAGCTCTGGAATTACGAAAAAATAAGTGCACCTTTCAAAGAGGGTAATTTTACTTATTATTATAAAAACAATGGTTTGCAAAATCAATCAGTTCTTTACAGAAAAGATGCTAAGGGTTTAGAATCGGTTTTTCTTGATCCTAATAGTTTTTCTAAGGATGGAACTTCATCTCTTGGTGGTGTTGATTTTTCTAAAGATGGTTCTAAAGTTGCTTATTCTATTTCGGAAGGCGGAAGTGACTGGAGAACAGTTATTATTATGGATGCCGTTTCTAAAAAAATTCTGGAGCCAACCTTGGTTGATGTAAAGTTTAGTGGTGTTTCTTGGAAAGGTAATGAAGGTTTTTATTATTCTAGTTATGATAAGCCTAATGGTAGTGAACTTTCAGCAAAAACAGATCAACACAAATTGTATTATCACAAGCTTGGTACCAGTCAAAAAGACGATAAAGTAATTTTTGGTTTAGAACAAAAAAGAAGGTATGTTGGAGGTTATGTAACCGAAGATAATCATTATTTAGTGATTTCTGCCTCTACTTCTACTTATGGGAATGAGTTGTATATTCAAGATTTAACTAAGCCAAATGCTGCAATTATTACGGTTGTTGATAATTTTAATAGTGACAATAGTATCATTGAAAATGAAGGGTCAAAATTATTTATTTCGACCGATTTAAATGCTCCTAATAGCAGAATAGTAACCGTTGATGTGAGCAATCCAAAACCTGAAAATTGGAAGGATTTTATTGCCGAAACCGATAATGTACTTACGCCTTCAACTGGTGGTGGTTTTTTCTTTGCCCATTATATGAAAGATGCGGTTTCGTTGGTTAAACAATATGATTATAGCGGAAAATTAGTTCGAGAAATTAACCTTCCAGGTGTTGGAACTGCTGCTGGTTTTGGCGGAAAGAAAAAAGAAAACACGTTGTATTTTTCATTTACCAATTATACTACGCCAGGTTCAACTTATTCCTTTGATACCAAAGCTGGAACTTCAAAAATATACGAACGTCCTAAAATAGATTTTAATTCGGACGATTACGAATCGAAACAAGTTTTTTACACTTCCAAAGATGGGACTAAAATCCCAATGATTATTACCCATAAAAAAGGATTGAAATTAAACGGACAAAACCCAACTATTCTTTATGGATATGGTGGATTCAATATTAGTTTAACTCCAAGTTTTAGTATTTCTAATGCCGTTTGGATGGAAAATGGTGGTGTTTATGCCGTTCCAAACCTTCGCGGTGGTGGAGAATATGGAAAAAAATGGCATGATGCAGGTACTAAAATGCAAAAGCAAAATGTGTTTGATGATTTCATCGCAGCAGCAGAATATTTGATTGCTCAAAAATATACTTCCTCTGATTTTTTAGCTATTCGTGGCGGATCTAATGGCGGATTATTAGTAGGAGCAACGATGACACAAAGACCGGACTTAATGAAAGTTGCATTGCCTGCAGTTGGTGTTATGGACATGTTACGTTACCATACTTTTACCGCTGGAGCAGGTTGGGCTTATGATTATGGAACTTCAGAAGATAGTAAAGAAATGTTTGAATACATCAAAGGTTATTCTCCAGTACACAATGTGAGAGTTGGAACCAAATATCCTGCAACAATGGTAACTACTGGCGATCATGACGATAGAGTTGTGCCAGCACACAGTTTTAAATTTGCTGCCGAATTGCAAGACAAGCAATCTGGAGATAATCCAACATTGATTAGAATTGACATTAATGCTGGACATGGAGCAGGAAAATCTGTTGCGGCTACTATACAGGAAAGTGTCGATGTTCAAGCTTTTACTTTATTCAATATGGGAATCAAAGAATTGCCTAAAAAATAATATTCAAAAAAAAGACCTTCTAATGAGAAGGTCTTTTTTTTATTATAAAATGGACGATTATTTTTCGCCTAACTTTCGTTCTAATTCGGCTTGAAATTCTTCCATAACGGGTTTCATGGTGCTTTCAGGAATGTCGGCAATTCTTATGTACATTAATCCGTCAATTGCATTGTTAAATAATGGGTCAACATTAAAGGCAACCAATCGCGCATTTTGTTTGATGTATTTCTTGATAAGAACTGGAAGACGTAAACTACCTGGTTCTAACTCGTCAATAATTTTATCAAATTTATTTAAATCGGCTTCGGCTTCATCAAATATAAAATCTTTGTCGGCGTCTTTTAGTTTAACTTTAAATTCCTTTTTAGGATGAACATATTGCGCAATGTATGGATCATAATAATTGGATTTCATAAACTCAATCATTAACGATTTAGAAAAATCTGTAAATTGATTGCTAATGCTTACGCCGCCTAACAAGAATTTATGTTCAGGATAACGAAGTGTTGTATGGATAATTCCTCTCCAAAGCAAGAACAACGGCATTGGTTTTTGTTGGTAATCTTTAATGATAAAAGCGCGTCCCATTTCGATAGAATTTTGCATCATTTCGTGCAATTCGCTTTCAAATCTAAACAAGTCGTTCAAGTAAAAACCTTCCATTCCATATTTAGGGAAAATTTCTGATCCCAATCCCATTCTGTAAGCTCCAGCAACTTGATTGGTTTCGTCGTCCCACAAAAACATGTGATAGTAATAGTAGTCAAATTTATCTAAATCAATAGATTCATTGGTTCCTTCGCCAACTTCTCTAAAGGTAATTTCTCTTAGACGTCCAATTTCGTGTAATATGTTTGGAATTTTCTCAGCTTTTGTAAAGAAAACTTCATAGTTTTTACTTTGCAACAGTCGGCAATCGGTATCTCTAAGTTTGTTTACCTCGTTAACCATTTCTTCCTGACTTGCAGGTGTTACAATTTTCTTCGGACTTTTTGCAGATTTTAAATTTGGAACCGATAATAATTTGCTTTCATTGTTAAACGAATTGGCCAACATATAGGTTTTCTTTCTCAAGAATTCCGAATATTCTTCAATTGTTTTGTATTCATTTTGCTCGTTTACAGAAATAGGTTTTCCAATACGAACTTTAATAACTCTGTCTTTTTGAGAAAATAATTCAGAAGGTAGTTTTGCAGTTCTCATGGTGTCGTCTAATTTCGAAAGAAAATAAAACAAACGACTGTTTTTAGCATGAAAATATATAGGAACAACAGGAACTTGGGCTTTTCTAATCACTTTGATAGCGCCTTCTTCCCAAGGTTTGTCGACTACAAGCTTGCCGTCTTTGTAGGTAGAAACTTCTCCTGCAGGAAATATACCCAGAGGTTTACCATCGCTTAAATGTCTGAAAGTTTCCTTTAATCCAATCACGCTAGATTTAACATCTTTATGATTTTCAAACGGATTTACAGGCATTATGTATTTCTTTAAAGGCTCAATTCTGTGCAATAAAAAATTGGCGATAATTTTGAAATTAGGCTCTTTTTCCAGCATTAATTTCAATAGTAATACACCATCAATTCCTCCCAGCGGATGATTTGATATAGTAATATAGGCACCGTCTTTTGGTAGCCGTTTTAAATCCTCTTCGGGAATTTCAAATTTTATTTCTAAATCTTTAAGTATCGCATTAAGAAATTCAACATCTTGTAAATGTTTATTTCTGTCATAAACTTTGTTTAAAGTAGAGATTTTAAGTACTTTCATTAATATCCATCCAGCGAAAGTGCCTAAAACTCCATACTTGTCAGCGTTTATTGATTTTGCAACTTCTTTGGCAGTGACTAAACCCATTGAATTGTTTTTGGTTTTTGAACAAGAAACAAATATAGTAATTCTATTTGAAAGGAATTTTTAAAAAAAGCTTAATTATAAAAAAAGCTTAAACAAAAAGTATAATTTTAGATAAACCGAGTCTCATTTGATGTTTTTAATTACTTTTGAAAAACTATAAAAATTCAACAATGAAAATCATTTCTTATAATGTTAATGGCATAAGAGCAGCTATTACAAAAGGTTTTTTAGACTGGTTGCAACAAGCAAATCCCGATGTTATTTGTTTGCAAGAAATTAAGGCTCAAGAAGATCAAATTCCTATACTTCAAATTGCCGAAGCAGGTTATCCGTTTCAATATTATTTTCCAGCAGAAAAAAAAGGGTATAGTGGTGTGGCAATTTTGTCTAAGACTGAACCTAACAATGTAGTATATGGAACCGGAATTCAGCACATGGATTTTGAAGGAAGAAATCTTCGTGCCGATTTTGATGGTATTTCAATAATGAGTTTGTATTTGCCATCTGGAACCAATATTGAACGATTGGATTTCAAATTTCAGTATATGGATGAGTTTCAAAATTATATTAATCATTTAAAGAAAGATCTTCCTAATCTTGTTATTTGTGGTGATTATAATATATGTCACGAAGCAATTGATATTCATGATCCGATTAGAAATGCAACTGTTTCTGGATTTTTACCTTCAGAAAGGAAATGGATAGATGGTTTTATGAAATCTGGTTTTGTAGATAGTTTTCGTCATTTTAACAAAGAACCACACAATTATTCGTGGTGGAGTTATAGAGCAGGCGCAAGAGGAAACAATAAAGGTTGGCGCATCGATTATAATTTAGTTTCAGAAAATCTAAAACATAGAATGACTAGAGCTGTCATTTTACCCGAAGCAAAACATTCTGATCATTGTCCTATTCTAGTGGAGATTGATTAGGAAGTTGTCAATAACAATGTCAATAACAATTTTTTTGCATAGATGAACTACCAGTTTGATGCTTTAATTTTGATTCGATTCAAAAAAAATAAAAATAAGATGATTAAAAAAATTTCAATAGGACTATTGGTTCTAGCGCTTTCAACATCATGTGTTTCTAAGAAGATATATAATGATTTAGAAAATAAATTTGCTGACTTAAAAAAAGAAAATAGAAAATTAGCCGATGATAATGAAGGTTTGAATAAAGCCAAAAACCAATTGGAACTAGATGGTACCAAACTAAAAGCTGATTATGATAAGTTAAAAGCCGAACGTGACAAACTGCAAGCTGATTACACAGCTACTGATAAAAGTTTAAAAACACTTCAATCCTCTTATAATGCTCTTGAAAAAGATAGCAATGAAGCATTAACAGCCAACATCAATAAGAACAGAGAATTATTGGCTAAACTTGAAGCTAAAGAAAAATCGATGGCTGCCGAGCAAGACCGATTGAATAAATTAAAAGCCGACTTGGAAGCGAGTTCTAAACGTTTAAGCGAATTAGAATCCTACATTGCTGCCAAAGACGCGAGCATGAAAAAACTGAAAGAAACGTTAATGAAATCCCTAAAAGCATTTGACGGAAAAGGATTAACCGTTCATGAAAAAGACGGAAAAGTGTATGTTTCAATGGAAAATAAATTATTGTTTCAAACAGGAAGTTGGGCTGTAGGAACAGAAGGTAAAACTGCGGTAGTAGAAGTTGGTAAAGTTTTGGCTTTAAATCCAGATTTATCTGTACTTATTGAAGGACATACGGACGATGATAAAATTCTAGGAAACATTGGAGGCGGAATAGAAAACAACTGGGATTTGTCTACTAAAAGAGCTACTGCAATTGTCAATATTCTATCAGAAAATAAAGGCGTTAAAAAAGAAAATCTTACTGCTGCAGGTCGAGGTCAATATGCACCTTTAATGGCAAACGATACTCCAGAAGGAAAGGCTAAAAACCGTAGAATTGAATTTATTTTAACACCAAAATTAGACGAATTGTCTAAGTTGTTAAACGAAATGTAATTTTCAAATTCACATCATTTAAACCTAACAATTTTCGAGTTGTTAGGTTTTTTTAAATCTAAAAATTATGAACCCACTTCAAAACTT
>JAIEMH010000097.1 GCA_019752245.1 Flavobacteriaceae bacterium | reverse complement strand
ATGGCATCCAGAGAAACCTTTTGGTATGACTTTGATTCCAGGTGGTGCATACATTATGGGTAAATCTGATGATGATCCAGCTAATACGCAAGACGCCCCTACTAAAACTGTGACCGTTAGATCATTCTATATGGATGAAACTGAAATTACAAATAGTGAGTACCGTCAATTCGTTGAATGGGTTAAAGATTCTATTATTAGAGTTAGATTAGCTATTCTTGCTGATGAAGTAGGTCAAAAACCTGGTTCAGGAAAAGGTGGTAAAAATGCTGGAAGTATTGGTGACTTTGCTTTCGCTGATCAAGATCCTGCTAAAATGACTCCTTACGATAAATATATGTATGAGAATTATTACAGTGTGGGAACTACTGATGATCCTTATGCTGGAAGAAGATTGAATAAAAAAACCAAACTAATTACAGATACAAAAAAATATCCAGACGAATATTACGTTGAAGTTATGGATACGATGTATTTGCCAGTTGCAGAGTCGTTTAATGGCTTGAGAACTATTGATGTAGACAAATTGAAATTTCACTATTCTTGGATGGATATTCAAGCAGCTGCTAAGGCTAAAGTTGGTAAAAGAAGTAAATTCATTAAAACTGAAAATACAAAAGTTTATCCAGATACTACAGTATGGATTAAAGACTTTGCTTATTCTTATAATGAGCCAATGCACAATGATTATTTTTGGCATCAAGCATATGGAGAGTATCCTGTTGTTGGTGTGAACTGGAAACAAGCTAAAGCTTTCTGTGCGTGGAGAACATTGAACAAAAACATTTATGTTAAAAAGAAAAAAGGTAGAGATTTGATAAACTCTTTCCGTTTGCCTACAGAAGCTGAGTGGGAATATGCTGCTCGTGGAGGTTTACAATCAGGAAACTATCCTTGGGGTGGACCTTATACTAAAAATGATAGAGGTTGTTTTATGGCTAACTTCAAGCCAAGTCGTGGAGATTATGCTGCAGATCAATCTTTGTACACTGTTGAAGCAAAATCATACGAACCAAACGGATACAACCTTTATAATATGTCTGGAAACGTAGCTGAATGGACAGATTCTTCTTATGATGCATCTGCTTACGAATATGTTTCAACAATGAATCCAAATGTTCCTGATACTTCAAACAAACGTAAAGTTGTGAGAGGTGGATCATGGAAAGATGTTTCATACTTCTTGCAAGTTGGAACAAGAGATTTCGAATACCAAGATACTGCAAGAAGTTACATTGGATTCAGAACGGTTCAAGATTACATGGGCGTTCAAACTACAGGAAATGGAAAACCTGTAAAAAGATAAATTGTATATTAACTAACTTAATTATATTAAACTTAACTAACTAAAAATTATTATTATTATGGCTTTAATTCCTAAAAGAATCATGAATTTTACCTACGGTATGGGTGCAGCAGTTGTAATCGTTGGAGCATTATTTAAAATCCAACACTGGCCGTTCGCAAGTGCTTTACTTATCATAGGGTTATTAACAGAAGCATTTATCTTTGCTTTATCAGCTTTCGAACCTGTAGATACAGAATTAGATTGGTCTTTGGTTTATCCTGAATTAGCTGGTGGTCAAGCTAAAGAAAAAACAAAAAAAGTAGAAGATCCTAAAGATGCTCAAGGATTGCTTTCTCAAAAATTAGACAACATGTTGAAAGAAGCTAAAATCGATGGTGAATTGATGGCAAGCTTAGGAAATAGTATTAAAAACTTTGAAGGTGCAGCAAAATCTATATCTCCAACAGTAGATGCTATGGCAGGTCAAAAGAAATATGCTGAAGAAATGACTAAAGCAGCTTCTCACTTAGAAACTTTAAACGGTTTATATACTGTTCAAGTTCAAAGCGCTGAGAAAAATGCACAAATTAACAATGAAGTTGCTGAAAACAACTTAAAATTAAAAGACCAAATGCAATCTTTAACTTCTAACTTATCTACATTAAACAATGTATATGGTGGAATGTTATCTGCAATGAGCAATAAAGGATAATTAGTTTTAAACTAAATTTATTATTAAACAAAATTTTAAACTAAACTAATTAGAAAAGATGGCAGGAGGAAAATTAACCCCTAGACAGAAGATGATTAACCTAATGTACTTGGTATTCATCGCTATGTTGGCATTAAACATGTCAAAAGAAGTATTATCCGCATTCGGATTAATGAATGAAAAATTTGAAACTGCGAATACAGCTTCTGTAGAAAATAATAAAAAACTTTTACAAACAATAGAGCAAAAAGGAACTGAAAATGCAGGTCTTTATGGACCAGCAAAAAATGCTTCTGTAAAAATTGCTGAGATTTCAAAATCTTTTTATGACTATATTGGTACATTGAAGCTTGATGCTACAAATGGTGTAGAGATAGATAAAAAGACTGGAAAATTACCATACGAAGCTATGGATAAAGGTCCTCATATTGATGAGACTTGGTTTAAAGGTGATAATTATTCTGCAAAAGGTAAAGCTATTGTTGAGGCAATTAATAAATATGTTGCTGATATGAAAGCAGCAGTTGCTAGTGAACCTAGTTTAGCTTCTAAATTGTCTCCAGTTATTAGTGATATTGAAAGTAAATTTAATACTGCTGATGTTAAGGATGGAGAAGGAGTGACTAAGAAATATTTATCTTACCATTTCGAACATTTTCCTGCAATTGCTTCTTTAGCTAAATTAACTGCATGGCAAAATGATGTTAAAAAAGCAGAATTTGATAGTTATAACAATTTATTAGGAGCTTCGGCTGTAAGTGCTGCTTCTATGAAAAATTATACTGCTCTTGTAGTTTTAGAAAAAAGTGCTTATTTCCAAGGTGAAGCTGTAAAAGGTAAAGTTGTTTTAGGTCGTTATGACGAAAATACAAAACCAACATCTTTCCAAGGTCCAGGTAAAATCGAAAATGGTCAAGCTGTAATTTCTATGACAGCTGGCGCAATTGGAGAGCAAAACATCAATGGTCAATTTACATTTATGGAAGATGGTAAACCAGTTCCATTGAAATTTGAGGGTAAATATGTTGTAATTCCTCGTCCAAATTCAGCTAATATTTCTGCTGATAAAATGAACGTAGTTTACAGAGGTTTACCAAATCCTATGACAATTTCATTTGCTGGTATTGGAGATAACAATGTTAATGCTTCTGCTCCTGGTTTGTCAAAAGCTGGTGCGAATGGTAAGTATAATTTGAATCCAGTTGCTGGAGAGAGTGTTACTGTATCTGTTACTGGTAAAATGTCTGATGGGAAAACTGTAACTGATAGTAAAGTATTCAGAATTAAAGGTATTCCTGCACCACAAGCTGCAATTGGAGGTACTACAGGTCCATCTAAAGGAGCAAAATCACGTTTGGAAGTTTCTCAAATAACAGCACAACTACCTGATTTCTTGTATGATTTGAAATTCCAAGTTACACAATTTGCATTTAAAGTTCCAGGTCAAGCTACTATCGTTGTTAATGGTGATAGAGTTAATGCGCAATGTAAAGCTGCATTAGCAAGAGCAACTAGAGGAGATCAAATTGTGATTTCTGATGTTAAGACCAAAATCATTGGTGATGGAGCTGCTATTCAAACTAAAACAGCTGCAATTGCTACTTTTGAAATACAATAAAAATTTAAGTTTGTCGTTATAAACCTACTTAGATAACTTAGAATATAAATTATGAAATTGAAAAACTTTTTATTAGTTGTTTTGGGTGTTGCTGGAAGTTATACTTCTTTTGCTCAATCAAATCTTTTGAACGCAAAAACTCCAGATGAGATTGGCAAGAAGACTGCGGCTCAATTAGAGTCTGACAATGATAAGCCTCTTCCTTATGGATATGTTCATGATAGAGATGTATTGATGGGTAAAACTATTTGGGAAAAAATTGATCTTGATGAAAGAATTAATTTTCCTTTATACTATCCAGTTGATACAGCCTTTGTTGGAAAAGATAGAAGATCTTTATTTCAAGTTTTATTAAACGGTATTAAGTCAGGTGCTATAACTGAAGTTTATGGAGATGATTATTTCAACTCTAAAAAGTCATTGAAGGATATGGAGTCTATCTTTAAATATAAAGATACTACTCCAGCTGGTATTGATGAGTTTAATACTGATATTGAGGGATATAAGTCTGGAAGAAAAGTTTTAGATCCTCAATATGTGAATGTAACTGAATTAGCTGCGTCTGATGTATCTGGTTATTATATCAAAGGGTATTGGTATTTTGATAAACGTCAAAGTGAATTAAAATACAGATTACTTGGTATTTGTCCAGTTGCTACAGAGGCAAGAGATAAAGCTAAAGGTAATACAGATGTTATTGAATTGTTCTGGATTTACTTTCCATCAATTAGAGGTGTACTTCATGAAGCTAAAGCTTTTAATGATAAAAATTCTGCCATGCCTATTACTTTTGACCACCTTTTAAATTCACGTCGTTTTAGTGGTGTGATTTATAAAGAAGAAAATGTTTATGGCGACAGAACTATTGAGAAGTACATGAAAGACAACGCTCAAATGCAGTTGTTAGAATCTGAGCGAGTGAAAGAAAAAATCCGTAACTTCGAACAAGATATGTGGAATTACTAATTTAAGTTTTCATACAATATTAAAAAACTCTTACCTTTGGTAGGAGTTTTTTTTTATTTCTCTTTATTTATAAATACAATAAAATGTTAGACTATATAATAGTTGGTTCTGGACTTGCGGGTATTGCTTTTTCTGAAATTGCTTTGCAAAATGATAAAAGTATTATCGTACTTAATAATCAATCGCAAAATTCCTCTAAAATTGCAGGTGGTTTGTACAATCCTGTAATTTTAAAGCGATTTAGTGAAGTTTGGCAAGCAAAAGAACAACTTGATTTGCTTTCTAGTTTTTATGGTGATTTAGAAGTGAAGTTGCATGTAAAACTAGATTATAAATTGCCTTTACTAAGAAAATTCTATTCTATAGAAGAGCAAAACAATTGGTTTACAGCTTCTGATAAACCTAATCTTTCAAGATTTCTTTCTACAAATTTGATTTCCAAAAAACTTAATGCAATTTCGTCTCCTTTTAATTTTGGTGAAGTTTTGTATTGTGGTTATGTTGATACAGCTCTTTTATTAGAAAAATATAAAGAATATTTAGTAAGCCAAAATCTATATCTCGAAGAAACATTTGATTATTCACTTTTAAATACGAATATAGATTACGTCGAATATAAAAATCTTAAAGCGCGACATATTATATTTGCAGAAGGATTTGGAATGCTTTTAAACCCATTTTTCTCTAATTTACCACTAGATGGAACAAAAGGCGAATTGCTTCTTATAAAAGCTCCAAATTTGAAATTAGACGTAATTGTGAAATCATCAATTTTTATTATTCCAATTGGTGGTGATTTATACAAAGTTGGTGCAACATACAATTGGGAAGACAAAACAAATGTTCCGACAGAAGCTGCCAAAAAAGAACTGACAGATAACTTAAAAGAATTAATTAACTGTGATTTTGAAATTATTGAACATTATGCTGGCGTTAGGCCAACAGTAAAAGACAGACGTCCTTTGGTTGGAACGAATCCCAAATACAATAAAATTCATTTATTAAACGGACTTGGAACGCGAGGTGTAATGCTTGCTCCTTCAATGGCAACAAGTCTTTTTAATCATATTGAAAACGATAAACCTCTAGAACCAGCAATTGATATCCGTAGGATTAAGAATTTTGTTTCCAGTTTTTGTCATAATGAATAAACATATTGATATAAATATTTCTAGCTATTCTTGCCGTTATTGGCATCAAGACAATAATTCCTACTACAATTGCAATAAAAGTAGG
>JAIEMH010000119.1 GCA_019752245.1 Flavobacteriaceae bacterium | reverse complement strand
GGTTAATTTTTGCTAATCCATTATTGGTTGCTACAAACAAATTGTGGTCAAAAATAATTACATTGTAAACGTCATTGCTTGGTAAAAAATTGAATTTATTGCAGACAAATTTTCCGCTTTTATTGATTTTAAACAAACCGTTTCCGGCGCAAAGAAAAACATCTGTTCCAATTGGTTTTATTTTCCTAACGTTATCCAATCTCACATTGTTTATTTCAAGGATGCTATCAACTATTTTTTCATTATAAACTTTATAAATTGCGTTGTTTGCTGCAATCCACATGGTGTCGTTAACGAAAGCAAAATCCTCAATATATCCATTAATTTTAAACTTTAACTTACGTTTTATAGAAATAAATTTTGAGTCAAAGGTTCTAATATCTATCTCTTGACCATTATTAAAATAGTACTCCTTTTTATGTAAAACAATGCCTTTGGTCTTTTCTTTTTTTGGATTTTTATAAGTAATAAAACTGTATTCAACTTTGTTGTTTTGCACTTTTGCAGTACATAGATTCGTGGTTCCGTAAAGTAAAATATATTCTTTATCATGTTTTAGAATTTGCCTTCCATGAAAAGAAAATAAGTTAAATTTTTTCGACCAAAATTCAGGTTTATTTATAGAAGAAAACAGAAATGGTTGTTTATCGTAATTATCCAAATGAATTTCAAAATCAGATTTTTCAAGTAGTTTTATGTCTGAATTTTTATTCAAAGAATACAATCTAAATTTGGATGAAAAATAAAGTAAATTTTCGTCTAATGATGTGGCAAAACTGTTGAAAAAATTACCTTCATTTTTAAAAATTAAAGTTTCATTTAATGTTGTTGGAATACAAAAAAGTCCTTTTTCATTGGTTGCAATCCAAATTTTTCCAGTAGAATCACAAAAAAGATAATTGATATTGTCTTCCTTATTCAATCCAATTGATTCACTAAGTGGAAGCCAATTGTTGTTTTTTAGAATGAATAAGCCTTGATTTTGAATGCTTAACCAACAATTTTCAAATTGATCTAATATGAAATCATACTTGTAAACTGGATTTTCAGAAAGATTTGTAGGTAATTTTATTTTAGATTTTAGATCACTTTTAAAATCTAAAACATACAAATAATCATCTTCCAAAATGCAAACATCCTTTTTTCTAAAGATAGCTTTATGAATCAATCGAATTTCGTTCGGAAGTTTGATTTTATAGTTTTTATAATGTAACAAATTGTCTTCTAAAGTTATAGATTCTTGATTTTGAGTTAAAACTGGTGGTGCAATTCGATCACGTTCTGAAGTTGAAACCGATTTTTTAGAAACCAAACTTTTCTTGTCAATAGCAGTAAAAACGTAAGTGTTGTTTTTGTTTCGATTTTGAATGGTGTATAAATAAATCGTATTTTTAGTAGTTAAAATTTGATTGTTAACTTCTGTAAATATATTAGTTGTTACAATTTTGTTGTTCTCAAATTTTTGTAGTTTTCCATTGTAATTCAGCATTAAAATAGAATTGTTATCATTGTAAACAGAAACAATGTAAGGATTTATTAAACCGTTTTTTACATTGTAATTTTCAAATTCATTTCCGTTGAAAACACTTAAACCGTTGTCTGTTCCAATTATAATAGTTCCTTTTTTATCTTCGGTAATGCTGTAAATAATATTTGATGGTAAACCTTCGTCGGTAGTAAAATGAAGTGATTTATACTGCGTTTGTGCTTTTGTAAAAAAAGAGAATAAACACAAAAAAACAAGTACAAAATGTTTCATCTTTATTTATTAAAAACCTCGTTTACTTTGCTGTAATTTCTTCTCGAAATTGGCAATTGAGTTCCGTCTTCCAATTCAATAAAATAAACTTCTTTAGAAATAATTCGGCTAGCAAATTTCACGTTTAGAATATATGATTTGTGAATTCTTATAAAATTAGCATCTAATAAATCTTCAAAATGTTTTAAGGTTTTGCTAATCGTAATTTTTCGATTTTTCGATAAATAAATCGTTGAAATATTATCGTTTCCTTTTAT
Source organism: Flavobacteriaceae bacterium (assembly GCA_019752245.1). GTDB lineage: Bacteria > Bacteroidota > Bacteroidia > Flavobacteriales > Flavobacteriaceae > Flavobacterium. The sequence goes on along the minus strand of JAIEMH010000119.1, from coordinate 3,840 downwards.
GTATAGAATATCATTCCAATCAATAATCGATTTTCCGCCTTCGTAACTCAAGGTTAGTTTATTGCAAATTTCGGTTTTTGCAGTATCAGGAAATAATCTTTTTACCGATTCGATGGCAGCTTTTAATTCAGAAATCAAAATAGGTTTTAAAATATAATCTATAGCACCAACCCGAATTGCATTGATGGCATATTCTTCGTGCGCGGTAACAAAAATCACTTGAAAATCACGTTCCGGAAAATAATTCAACAAATCAAATCCGTTTTCAACTGGCATAGAAACATCCAAAAACAACAGATCAATTGCGTTTGCTTCCATGAAATTTTTAGCATCATGAACATTTTGAAATATTCCAACGATGTCAATTTCAGGAAAATTGTTGTTCAAAATAGCCTCTAAATTTTTTAGATTTAGAATTTCGTCGTCGACAAGTAGTGTTTTTAGTTTCATAATAGTTTTTAAAAATATGTATAATCAATGAATAAATCATCGTTTTTTTATAAAAATTGGATTATAAGTTTGATTTTGATGATGTTATAGAATAGAAAACCTCAAGATGTACTTGAGGTTTTCAAAAAACTAACCTAAACAAAATGTTTTTTAGTGTGTTGAATTAGCTAGATTTTATGCACCATCCAAAATGTATAATGATTTACCTTCAGCTAATGGTAATGTATATGCTAGTTGATCGAAATCTAAACCAACATTTACAGCTCCGATTGTTAATTCACGCACACTTGGAAAATCATTATCTAAAAATGTACCTCTATGTTCTGAGGTAACAAGTATCTGTGCAGGTTTTGTTATGTATGGATTTGTTTCTCCTTCTGCATTTGATTCTTGTTGAATTTTTATAAAACCACGCAATTCAAATCCTGGTGAAAGTTGAGTAAGTACATTTACAAGGTTTGGTGTTTGACTACCGGGAACTATATTTGGAAATAAACTTAATAAAGCTGTTTCACCTTGAGCTAAAAGTATATTCTTTGTTTTTAACACTGAATAATTCCTGTCAAACGGTAATGAAGTAATTATTGATGATGTTAGAGTCGCACCAATATTCAAATCGCTGTTATCGTTGCCATTACCATCATATCGCAAATCGAAGTTTCTACTTGAACTAGTTTGGACGAATGTACGTAAATCAGTGTCTGAAGGAGGTGTCAAGTTATAATTCGAAACAAAATAACTTACACTAAAATATACTGGCCTATCTAACTCAAGATTACTTACAGTCAAAAAATGTGCTTGTACAACTCGTCTTGCTACGCTATTATTTGGAGAATTAGCATCAGTTGGTAATGGAAAACTTAAAGGCAAAATCCTCTTTATTAATAATTCAAAGTTTGATATAATTTTCATAACTTATTGTTTTTTTATTTTACCTACTCTATTCAGTTTTCGGCTAACCTGTTTATTTTTTATTTTAAAATTTTAAAATTTTAATTTCCTGCTGCTGGTTTTGTAAACGGAATACAACCTGCGTTAGGGCACCTCTCACACATAGCCCCACGACAATCCTGCTCCGTTATACTTACCCCAAAACCAAATCCGCCAAAATTGGAGTAACTTGCTTTTAAATTAACAAAAAGCTTCTGTGTTTTTATGACATTTACTACTAAAGTAGGACTGTACACAAAACTCATTGAGTTACTTTTTATTTCTGAAATTGGAGTTGTTTGTCCCAGAAAAAACTGTGTACTTTGTTGGTTGCTAATTATAATACCTGCTTTAAGATCGAGCCACATTAAGGGTAGTTTTTTACTTTGCGATTTTGGAAACAACATAAACTGTGGGCTTGCCATTATGCTTATACCACTTGTGTTTGATTTAGTAAATTTGTAGCTTGTATATTCTATGTTGTTGTCTTTAGCATAAGCAGTTACTGCGCTTTCGTCATTGGTTCCCATAATATAGTCTACTGCAAGTTTGTATCTTGTTGTTCCTGTTTTAGGAATCAAGGTAAGATCTAGTCCTGCCGATTGTCCATTTTTAAAAAACATCAATGGACTCGTACTTTCATTTTGAGCATTAGTTCCAAAATGGTAAGCAACATTTCCTCCAAATGTTATTTTTGTTTTTTCTTGCGAATACATTTGTATTTGTGCAAATAGTACTGCGGTAATTAAAAATAATTTTTTCATCGTTTTAGTTTTTAGTTTTCCCTTACTCTTGGTTTGGCTTTTCGGGTTTCGCCATTTTTATTGATTTGTTTTTATACGTTACAAATCTGCGAATTATCTCAAAATCAATCGATAGTTGTTTAACGGAAATCATATCCGTTGTTTAACGGTATTTTAATTTCTTAAAGAAAAAGCGATGAATTAACCACCGCTTTTCCAAAAACAACTAACCTTTTTCATTAATCTTTTAATTGTAATCCAAAAACATATTGTGGACCGCTAACTGTAAGCGTTGCTATAGTTGGAGATGTTGTTGTTAAATTTGTCACTTCTGTAATCCTGTGACTATCTGAACTATGTCCGTTAGAAGTAAATATTATGTATGTTCCAGTAGAATAATCTAATGCTGTAGTTGGTTTGCTGTAATCTGTTGGATAACCAAAAGTTGATAGTGTAGTATCACCTACAGTTGTTGTAATTCTTACCAACTCATCGTTTATAGCTGGATAAATATGTTTCTTAATTGCATAAATTTTGTTATCTGCTGGATTATATTCTACTCCATCATAGCTGTCACCAGACAAAATTGTAGTACTCAATAATGTTCCTGAAGTCGCATAATTGTATAATTTATTTTCAACAATAATGAACAAACTACTTCCATCGGTTGCCATATTGGATACATGTACTCCACCAGATGTCGAAATTATCGCAGGTGTTGTTAATGAATTAAAAGTACTTCCAACATTAACTTTTATTTCATTATTTTTCAATGCATAAAGACTTCCTGCTACGTATTCAAGAGATTTTACATTTGTAACGTAAGTAGCTGGAGCTGGCACCGAGCTGCCACTAAAATCATAAATGGTTAACGACTCATTAATTGCAACAGCATATTTTTTATTTATTTTATCCCAAGCCGATGTGTTGTATGCCATAGTTGTTTGTCCTAAAAGTCCAGCTGGAGATGTTATAAAGTCTAATGGACGAAGGTTGGTGAATGTTCCTGGTGCAGCTGCTAATGATGTGTTCAAATCCCATTTATTGCAACTATTACCGCTTGGTAGATTTGTAGACCTTAAGGATATTAATTCATATTTATCATTTCCTCCATTTGGATTTCCGTTTGGATCAGTTGGATCATTTGGAGTACAAGAAAAAAGTGTTGAAGCTAAAACTAAAGCTAATCCGATGTTTTTTAAATTTTTACTCACAATTTTTAAATTGTTTTTTTGGTGTTCGTGAATCGTTGATTTCATAATTTCTAATGTTTTTAAGTTTAAATCTGAACTTGTTTCAGATTCTAATTGTTGTTTTATATTGTTATATCAACTGGGATAATTATTTGTTACCCCAGTTTTGAAAGTTTTTTTAATTTTTTTATTGAAATACAATATCTATGAATGGAATTGCCCAGTTGGTTTGCGTTCCAGCATTTTGATAGAAACTTGAACCTGTAATTTTCATGTTTCCGTAAACTTGTGGGAAGGCTACATTTCCAGAATTGTTTCTAACTAATCTACCTATAGTGTTTCCAATATTTGTACCCCAATTGGTTTGAATTCTTTTTATGGTGTAAGAATCTCCTGCAACTAAAGTAACAGACGGTATTGTTACATAAGAAGTTGATGCACTACTAAAAACATGACTTCCTGAATAAACTAAAGTACTAGTTGTGTTGTCGTAAATCTCAATCAAATAAGGTGTTGTGGCAATT
>JAIEMH010000055.1 GCA_019752245.1 Flavobacteriaceae bacterium | reverse complement strand
AGATTGAAGAATTAAAAAAACAAGGAATTGATGTAACAAAGCTAGAAGACCCTCAAATTCAACAAAGTCTTAAACTTATCGAAAGTACACCACCAAAATGGAAAGTAGATTATGCTGGAAAAGTAGGTATCATATTAGCGGCTCTATCTTTAATCATGGTTGTAGTAGCCTTTATGAAAAAAGAATTAGTTACTAAATTAAGTATCCTTGTTGCTGTATTATCATTCTTACTTTGGGCAATTACACCACATATAGAAGCTGGAACTTTCTCTGGTGCAAATCCTAAATCTATTGCAACAATTGCATTAGTTGGTTTAGTTGTAGCATCAGTATGTGCTTTTATGAGCTACAAACTACATTTGAAAAAATTACAAACAACATCATAAAAAATCATATAAATTAATATCATTTTTCAATTACAATTTATGAAAATCAATCGCTTATTATTAATAGTTTCTTTATTTTCTTTTGCCTTTTCTCAAGCTCAACTATCAGCTTTTATTAATGGAAAAGAAGTAAAATCTGGCGCAACAATCTCTAAAAAAGATTTAGCCTCATTACAAGTTAGTTTTAAAAACCCTAAAGATGTAACCGTTTATTCTGGTTTTACAAATTTATATGTAGAGCTTTCTGATAATACCAAAACCTATATCAACCATTGGAGTTTTCAAAAAGAAGGTTATACTGCCATGTTAGATTTTATGAAAAAAACGCCAGCAACAAAAAAGTTTAGTGTTTTTGGAGGTCAGGATTTTCTAACCAGAGGAAATACACTTCAATGGGTTTTAGATGGTGCTAATGGAGTAGAAAAGCAAAAAAGCATCAGAGTAGAAGTAGGTTTTTGGGTTAAAGAAGAAACAGGCTATAAAGAATATGGTCCAAAAGTTGAATTACTAGAATCAATTTTCTTTAATGTGCCTATTTGGGATACAAAAAATCTACAACTCCCTTATCTTGATGTTACAATTGACAAAACCAATATAAAGGAAGATATTAATACCAGCCAGACAGGAAGCACAGACAGGAGTGACACCGAAGTAGGCTACCAAATACACAAAAATCAAGAAACTTATAAAATTTATACCTTCGAAAAATCTGCACATCCAGGTTTGACGGTTGATGAATTAGCTAAAGATTTCATTCATAGAGTTACCTATCATTCAAATAACGATAAAGTAAAAAAAATCCATGAATATGATTTCCAAAAATATAGTCTACCCTGGTATCAAATCTGTGTACTTTTCAGAGACGAAGAAATACAAAATGTAGATTATTTTATAAACAAAGATGCGAAATCAAAAGATTTAATGAGTTTTTATGAAAAAGTAGAATTCGGAAATATGAAAGGATACACATTTCAATCAGGTCTGTACAATAAAGGAAGACAAGATGAAAAAATTTATAAAGATGTAGGGCAATTCAGAATCTATATCCTAAACCATCCGACAAATCCAGATTTACTATTAATACTATGCAATGAAATTGGAAGAGGTACAGAAACTGCACAAGCTATTGATACTTATATGCAAACATTTCTAAAAAGCATTAAACAATAATTTTATAAATATATTCAAATCCCAAACTTCATATTGTACGTTGTTTGGGATTAATTTTAAAACTAAAAAAATGGAAACGTTATCAATTATAGGAATGATAATGATGGTGTTAGGATTTATCAATGCCGCTTGGGTTGGAATTCTTTATATCATATCATTAAGTGCTGTTGCTGGAACTAAATTATCTAAGAAAGTAGGAACAGCAAATGAAAAAACAGACGAATATCTAGAACAGGGAAAATCAATATCTAATGGCTTATTGAAAAAATTGATTTGGAGATTGGCAATTGCCTGTACTGGTTGGCTTATGTTTTATATTGCAACTGGTCGTTTTTAAAAATTTGCTTTTATATCTATGAAGAATATTCTAATAAGGTTAATCATTTTATTTTTATTATCAGCTTATACTGTTCAAAGTCAAGAAGTAAAAATTGAATACGATCGAACTGTCGTAGATACTAGTGATGTTATCAATCAAACAGTAAAGCTAAGAATTGATAATTTTCCAAATAACACAAATAGATGTGAACTTATAACCGTTTATGCAACTGATGAAACGCATCAAACAATTAAACCAGAATATTTTTTAACGCAAGCAAACAGAGAATTTTGGATATCTTTTATAAAAAACAAAAAGTCTAAAAAATTAATAGCTGTTAATGGGAAAGCGCGCTTTTTTAGTGTTTCAGAAGAAGCAGAAACAATAATACAAGTGGATAGTATCCTTGAAAAAGTGAATAAAACTATCTACGAAAAAAATGAAATTAAAATAATTGTTCTCGACATTGCAGCATTAAAAACTAAAAAAGAGAAAAAACCTTTAGCGTACAAAAATGAAGTTGCAAGTATTGTAAAAGAGAATAAATTAAATCAAAAATGGTTTGAAAACACATTAAAAAAGACCTTTGAAAATTATTATGAACTATTTAATATGTTGATTTATTGTGAAGACGCTAAAAATAATGTTTTAGATATTGATTCTCTTTTTACTGAATACAATAAATATCCCGAAGGAATTAAAAATGATTTTATCAAAACATTTCTTTTTTCAAGAAGCGATGCTACTAACATAGCCCGAATAACTATCAAAGATTCATCAACATATAAAGAAATTGACTTCAAAGTAATTTTAGATGAGAATTAATTTAGCCGAATTCTATTAAAAAAATGAATCGCCTCAATAAAAATAACGCATAACACACAAAAATTTATTAAAAAATGAAAAAAACGCTACTTAGCTTAATCACTTTATTTGGTTTCTATTACGCCATGAGCCAAACTATAATAAACGGAAATTTTGAGACAAACACTTTAAGTTCATGTCTTATTAATCCTTCCAATACTACATATAACAACTCTATTTCAAACTCTTTTGCTTTTGGGGATTATACCTTTTCTGGTCCTGATTTACTTAAAAGTACCTGTCCGTATGGTAGTGCCGCAAACGGAACCTGGTTTCTAGCAATTGGATATGGTACACAGCCAGGCGTTGGTTATAGAAGTGATGCTGTTTCGTTAGAAATTGACATGAATTTAGTTCCAGGAAATTCTTATACCATTAGATATTTTGATAAAGTTTCAACTGCTGGTGGAGGCGCAGGCGGTTTAATTCCACTTCAGTTTGGTCTTTCCACAGAATCATCTTCATTTGGAACATTAATTCATAGTTCAACTCCTTCTTATTCTTGGGTGGAAAGAAGTTTTACTTTTGTAGCGCCAAGCAATGGAAATTTCATCACTTTAAAACCATTAGTAGCTGGAACTACAGGAAGTTGGATACATGTGGATAACATTCGAATTGAAAGTGCTTTAAGTTTAGATGATAGATCATTTGAAAACGAAATTACTTCTTTCCCTAATCCTTTCACAAATACATTGAGCTTTAAACTAAACAATATTGATGATGTATCAGAGTTAAGAATTTTTGATTTAGCAGGAAGAGAAATAATTAAAAAAGAGTTTATAAATGAACTTACACTAGAAACCTTTGATTTTAATCCAGGATTATATTTTTACACAATTACTAATCAAAACCAAATTTTGAAAAAAGGAAAGATTATTAAAAAGGAATAGAAAGAGTTATTGCTATGGAAAAACAACTTTGAGATGCCGCAATGGTTTATTTTCAAAAATAAATACTCAATTAAAATTTATTAAAAATCCTGTCTCGTTATTTAATAAGGCGGGATTTTTTTATTCTGAAAACAAACCTTAAATTACCAGTAATGGTTATGGAGCGCTAGTGCAATTACAATTAGAGCAACTACCTAAGCATCCCAATATAGTTATTGATTATGCTTCTTTCAAAGACAATCGAGTAGTATCTTATTTCTCATCATTTAACGATGCACCAGTTGACCAAGACAGCTCAGAAACTAAAGAATATCACAAAGGTTGTTGGGTTACCTCCTATTGTGGCATCGGATTAAACCAACTCAGATACTATCCTTCCGGTGTTGCTGGAAGTATTGATAGAATCTTTGAATTGAATTTAGGGTTTAAGCATTTAAAAGAGGTCAATGAATCGATAGCGAAACTATTAGATACTTTTTGTAAATTTTGCGGAAACTTCACTGACTATGAAAAAAACAAAGGCAATTTTATTCCTAGAAATGAAAAGCCTTTTAGAAATTTATTGTTTATCAGTATGGTTTTAAGCTTAGCGGAAAGTCTAGATTGTGCCGCTGTATATACCGCTTTCAATAAAGACATGGCATAAATTATTGGGACTTCGAGAACCTCATTTTTGTTGCGGTGGTTGATGCTCTCGAAGCCACCAAAAGCTTCGTCAAATACCTGACATTATTTTAATATCTGAGATCATCTAAAGCCAAAGCAACTCTCTCACTACTTTTCTCTAACAAATCAACAACAACCTATACTCACCATCCTTTTCCACTGGCGCTCTATGAATGCAAGGCAACACTTGTTGTGTTGGATGGTCTACCGCCAAGCGCCAAAGATGCCCTACTCCTAAATTAGTAGGAGTTGCATTGGGTTGCGCCTGATAATGCAAATCAAAATAATTTTCTTTTAAAAAGTCTTCAAATTCTGCTGCTGGTCCGTTGTGAAGTGCTTTCAATTGAGTTCTAATTTCGGGAATTTGCGCTTTTGGAACGGCTTGGTCATTGGCAATAATATCACTAGCCGCACCGTGATAGGTACATAAAAAAGTATCGGTAGCAATGGGAGAACGGTCTACATGAAAGGAATATACATCGGTAGCAATGAAATCAAAGTCGGTATCGCGTTCGTAGCATTTTAGTAAATTAAGTACTGGAGCTGCTCCGAAATCGGTTAATAGTTGTAAATCAGTTAAGATAATTTCCCTAGCGCTAGTGCCTTGTTTGGATAGTTGGAGTGCCAACAGATCTTTGGGAGTAACTTCGGTGATGTTCTCCTTTAGTTGCAGTTGGGCTATAATTTCTTTAAAATCGCCTTCCAAATTTCTGTGCCAGCATAAGGCATTCATTGCTCCTTTGAAATCGGTAGTTACAAGCTCTGAAAAAGAGGCTACAACTCCAATTTGTTTGTCGTTAGTAAATGTCGGGCTCATTCTAAATAAATTAGTTAGGTAGTGTGTTGCAAAATTAAGGAATTGAATAGCGTAGTAGCCTTTTTACAGCAATATAGTTTGGACTTTTAACCTATTCATTCAAGTTTAAAGACGTAATCATACTTATCTTTCCATAAAAAATGCATCAAATACTGCCTAACTTTTTGGGGCATGTTCATTAGTGAAGACTTCCTTTTTTACTGTTGTGAATTACATAATCACGTTTTGACGAGGAACAAAATTTAGAAAAGTTTTAAATCCTTCATCATATTTATTGGGATCAACTTTGTAATAGAAAGCACCTTTCTTAGAGTTTAATTTGTCTTTATCTTTTAGCTTCAGTAACAACTTTGTTGAAAGCAGTTTTCTGTTGAAATTTCCGTTATCAAATTCCATATTGTACACCGCTTCATAAAGACTTTGCAATTGAGGCATAGTGAATTTATCGGGCAACAATTCAAACAATAACGGATGAAGAGCTGCTTTATAGCGTAATTTTTCTTTAGCTAAATTAACTATGTCAGTATGATCAAATATCAAATCGGGCAATTGATTTATTGAAAACCAAGCGGCATGGTAATTTTCATTGATAAGCTGATTGTATTTTTGAATATCAATCAGAGCAAAATAAGCAATAGAAATAGTTCGTTCAACCGTATCTCTGTTGGGTTCAGTAAAACCATGTAATTGTTCCATGTAAAGTCCATCAAGACCTGTAAGCTCTTTTAAAACTCTCACGGCTGCAGCATCTGAACTTTCAT
>JAIEMH010000032.1 GCA_019752245.1 Flavobacteriaceae bacterium | reverse complement strand
ATTGCTGCGTGTTCATTAAATCGACAAACTTTGTTGCGCTGCCAAAACCTGTAGAAGCTGTAATGGATACGTTGGTTTTTCCTGCTTTTCCTTTTTTGGTTGTAATTAATACCACACCATTTGCGCCTCTTGAACCGTATATTGCTGTTGCATCTGCATCTTTTAACACTTCGATGCTTTCTATATCGCTTGGATTGATGCTGTTTAGCGGACTTGCTTGACTTGCCATTGCTGTTGAAGTTCCTGGTGAACCAATGGATTCATTGGAATAGGGCACGCCGTCTATGACATACAGCGGTTCGTTTCCGTCTAGTCTTATGCTGTTTCCTCCTCGTATTTTAATTTGGAAACCACCTCCAGGCGTTCCGCCGTCTTGAATTATGTTTACACCCGCCATGCGGCCTTGCATCGTTGCCAGAACGTTTGTTACTGGTTGTTTTTCGATGTCTTTGGAGGAGATTTTGGCAATGCTTCCCGTTCGTTCTTTGTCTTTTACTGAGTAGTAACCTGCATTTACAATAACTTCTTTTAGTGCAGTACTGTCTTCTTCTAATTTCATGTTGATTGTTGTACGGTTTGCTACTGGTATTTCTGTTGTTTTGTAGCCTATAAAAGAAAACACTAAAATGTCTGTTGGTGCTACCTCAATTGTGTAGTTGCCTTTTTCGTTTGTAAGTGTTGCTGTTGGTTTGTCTTTTATCTTTATGGTTACACCGGGTAGCGAACCGTTGGCATCGGTGGTGGTGCCTTTGATGGTTGTTTGTGCCTGAACTCCTATACAGCATAGTAGGAGTAGGATGCAGTAGAGTTTGGGCAGTTGTGTTGTAGCCCAAGACTTTGCGTTTGAATTTTTATTCATACTTTTGGATTGGTTAAATTGAACTTCGGTTTTGTTTGCTTTGGTCCTCTATTCGTCCGGCAAGAAGAGTTAGAGGGCCTTTTTTTGTTTTGCAGCGAAGGCTCTAAGGCACTAAGTGTGTTTCGCTTTGCTCAAATTTTTTACCACAAATTACTTTGTCAGTTCGACCTTTGGTCTCGGGTTCACAAATTATTTGCTTCGCTTTGCTCAGGTTATGGAACGCGGATGTACTTCGTCTCTTCGACCTTTGGTCTCGGGTCACTGATTTAGCGGATTGGCACGGATTTTTTCGCTTTGCTTTTTACTGATTTTGCGGATTTTTTTTGGTTTTATGGCATAGGCTTTTGGTTTTAAGGTTTTTTAAAAGGAAAGAACTCTGCCGTTGCTTGTTGCAGCCAAGCGCAGGCAGTGCCTTTCCCAACTAACTCATTGGACTAACTGTGTGTTGATTGCGAGACTTTTAAAGTAGGAGCAGTGCTAAGAATGGAAGTGAGCGACCATTGGGAATAAAAAAAGGCATGGAACTCAGCTTAAACGCTATCAAGGTACTGGTATACCCGCACACGAATAAGTGAGCCCACGCCAATGGACGTGAGCATCGTACTTATCATCTCGCGTGCTAAAATTACCAGTTTTTGATAACGAGATTCAAAGCGAATGCTTCAATGTTTTCATGAAGAATCGCAAATATATAAATTGATTTCCTACAATTAAAAAAAATCAATTAATAAACAAATATATAAAATAAATTGAATATTGTCAAATTTGACAATTTATTTTATCAAATACAACGCAATTTCACAATGTGAAAAATGATAATAAAAAATATTATAAAAAGTTCGGCGAAAATCTTCAAAATCTTATTGAAAAACAAGGTAAAGATGTTATGACAATTGCCTCAGTAGGTAACATTGAGCAAAAACAAGTTTATCGTGTTTTAAATGGAGAACATGGAGCTAATTTGAAAACAATTATTGCAATAGCTAAAGGATTAGATATTCATCCTAAAGAATTATTTGATTTTCAATTTGATTTAGATAAAGAATAAAAGATGCCGAGGCATCTTTTTTATTATTTAGCAATAATTGTAGGAAATCATATAACCATCTTTAATAATAAAATTTTAATAAGTAATTGGTAGTTTTATTTTATAAAATAAAATCAATTGAACAATCAACACTCATTAAATCTTTAATTAGAAATCCTTGTTGTGAAATATTGCCTAATTTAATCTCATTTAATATAAAATAATCTTCTATTGATAATTCTATGGTACTATGATTAGAAAGGAAATCAATTACTTCATTTAATATAAATGTTAAATAATATCTTAAATTTGATGCTATTTGTTCATTGTTAGTATTTGTTGCTGCATCGTGAATAATTTCATTTCGTAATCTATAAATTCTAGTAAAATGAATTTCTAAATTATCTTTATGATGATTTATATAGTCTGTTGCATTAACAGGTTTATTTGGCTTAAATAGCCATTGTTTCAGTTTTAAAGCTCTATAAGCTAATAAAGGAAAATCATTTATTAATTTTGTTCCAATTTCATTATAAAAAACTTCACTCTGAAGAAAATCATCATCTGAATCATTATATGAGGTAATTAAAGTAATATTTGCACTGCTCAGTTGTAAAAAAGATTTTTTGAAACTATATAAGTTTCTGATCAAATATGCTAAACAATGAGCATTAGTAAAATGATCTTTAATTCTATTTATAGTGCTTTGACTTTCATAATTTGAAAACAAATACTCTAAACCAATCCAATAATTTATAAATTTGTGTTCAACTTCCGTAGATTGATTACCTAATCTTAAATAACGAATTGCAGATTTAATTTTTTCTTTGGTTTCATTTACAATAGTAGGGTTATTAATTAAATCTGGTAATTTTTGTGAAAATTGGATATAATGTTCTTTCTCTACTTTATATTTTCCATCTAATATGTTAACATTGTTTTGGAAATTACCTTTTTTTGGAGAGCGAGAATCTATGACTAAAGCTCTACTATGAATGTGTAAAAATTCATCTGAAAGACCTAAATTTACTACATCTAAATATTCTGAGAATATATTCCTTGCTTTTTTTAGTGCTGCTAAATAATCAAGTGCTTTAACCTTACAACTGATAAATTTTCTATTATTGACATTAACTTTAAATGAATCCAATTCTCGGTTTACAATCTCTCCAGTCAATTTTACTTCTTCAATATCATCTGACAAAGAGAATGAATGATGAGTAATCGTAGATATTGAATCATAAACTTTTAGAGTAGTATCCATCCTAAAAATAACAGTATGCTCAGATTCAGCATCAGTTATTCTTGTTCTGAAATTTTCAAAATGAGAATCAAAGTTACTTGTTGCCTTTAATGTATTTACAAAAATCCCATAAATAATTTTATATAAAAATCCTTTTGAGAATCCTTTACTAATTAATTCAGTAAATAATATGTTTAATGTTTTATCAAGTTTTTCTAATCCATTAAGTGAATTATCATTTAAACCTATTAAAACTTTTAAACCTGTAATAACTTTTAAAAGATAATCTTCGTTTTCACGTAATAAAACATCAACACTAGAGATTACTTTTTTATAATTATATTCATCTATTTTATATAATAATTGCTCTAAATAACTTTTAGAAATAGAATTAAAATCAATGAAATTAGGGTCATTATTTATTAACATTAATGCCTCATTGATTAGAGCTTTTTTTTCTTTCTCTTTTGATTTAATTGTTTGGAAATGTTTAATTCTTCCAATTTCAAATTCTTTTAAACAGTACCTTAATTCTTCTAAAACTGTTTTAGGACTATTTAATCTAACTCTATAACTATCTATGCTTCCATAATATAAAAGTTCTATAGATTTCTCAATAAAAAATTTTTGAGAAATTGTTAAAGTAGTATTTTTATGGTATATTATTTGCATAAAGTAATAAATTTTGTGTACATTTGTATTATTAATATGATAACAATTTAGAATAAAGATAGAAAAGGAAGATTGGTGGACTATGGTACTGGATACAATTCCGCATTCTTCGCTACTTCCTTAAATACAAAAGGGCTTCAATTTGAAGCTCTTTTTTTTATTTTAAAGCTTTCACAAAAATAATCTAATAATTAAGAATCGAAAGTAAAATCTTAAAAAAAAGTAAAATCTGAATTAAGTACTTTCTTTGAGTCATATTAATATAATAATTTAAACATAATTTCGAAAGATAAAATGAATTATTAACATATTTGTCAATTCCGAATTATCGCTTGTCAATTCGGGAGTAATTGAATTTTGTGTTTTATTAGTATGTGATCGCCGTTTTATCTTTGAAAGATGGAATGGTATCAGATACTTGGATTTGTTGCTTTGTGGTTTATAGGGCTTTACTTGAGAGGAAAGTTTTATGAATGGATGGAGGATTATAAAATGATTGTTGGAAGGATAGGAGAAAGTGATGGATGCTAGATGGCATCTTTTTTTATTAATTTAAAAAAACAGGCATTTATACGTAGTTGTATAAGGAATAGTAGTATTATATTAGTGGCTTGAGCTTTATTGCTGAAACATTGCGGCAAACTGCCCAAAAATGGGTATATATACGCTACTTTATAGCGCATATAGAGAAGTTGGGAAACCATCGTTGCTTTCGCACGACGTTCTGCCGGCTTTGAAAAAGACTTATGCATTTTACATAAAACACACATTGTTAGTTTTTTATGATTTATTAAAATCGAATACATCTCTTTATATGACTAAATAATGATATTTTTAATAAATTTAATACTAACTAAGAGATATATTCGTTATATTTGTTTAATATAAATTTTAAATTATGTTTATTAGATTTGTTGTTAGTAATTTTCTCTCATTCAATGAAGAAAGAGAATTCAATATGTTAGCGGGTTCATTTAAAACACATAAACATCACGTTTATAGTTTAGGAAAAGTTGATGTTCTTAAAGCCGCAGCTATTTATGGAGCAAATGGTGCTGGAAAATCAAGTCTCATTAAAGCGATAGAATTTCTTCAAGAATCAGTTATAAATGGTTGCATATTAAGATCTGTTAATGAAAAAAAATTCAAGTTAGACAAAGCTAATGAAACTAAACCCATTTCCTTTGAGATAGAATTTACAATCGAAAAAAAAGTTTATGCATATGGAGTTAGTTTTAACAATGCCTCTGTTGTTGAAGAATGGCTATATGAATCAGGCATAAACATTGAAGATAAAATGATTTTTGAACGTAAAACATTAAAATCTGGTAAGCCATCAATTAAAATTGCTGATAAATATCAAAAAACTCAAAAACAGAAGTTGTTGATCGAATTGATGCAAGATAACCTTTTGAAATCTAACGAATTATTATTGGGAAAAACTAGTGAATTAAAAATTAAGGAAATATCTTCTTCTAGGTATGTTATTGAAAAAGAGTTAATAATTATTCATCCGGGAAGTAAGTTTCAAAGTTTAGTTCCTGCTCTAACTTCATCAAGTAGATTCAATACTTTCGCTAATGAAATGCTTGAAACTTTTGATACTGGAGTATCAGAATTAGATATTGAAACCATGGATATTGATAAATATTTTGGAGATGATGATGAAACAACCAAAAAAGAAATAATTCAAAATATTAAAGATGGGAACAGCGTATTATTAAATACAGAAACTGGTGGCGTTTTAGTAACCAAAGAAAAAGGTAAATATGTTGTAAAAAAAGTTATTGCAAAACATTTAAACAACGAAGGAAAAAAGGTTTCTTTTGATTTAACTGAAGAATCTGATGGGACACAAAGACTGTTAGACTTTATTCCAGCATTTGATGGGATTTTGAATGATGAAGTTTGCTTTATAATTGATGAAATTGACCAGAGTTTACACCCAACTTTACTCAAAAGTTTAATTCAAAAGATAATGAGTAATAACAGTACAAAAGGTCAACTAATATTTACAACTCATGAATCAAACTTACTTGATTTAGATATTTTTAGACAAGATGAAATTTGGTTTTCTGA
>JAIEMH010000174.1 GCA_019752245.1 Flavobacteriaceae bacterium | reverse complement strand
TCAACATTGTCTTGCATTTCATTCACATCGGGAGAAATTTTTATAGATTGCAAGTGCATGTTGTAAACTCTAATAGTATCCTTTCCTTTGCGGATATCGGCATAAACAATCAAATTATCCGATTCTGGAAATTCAATATTGCCTTTGTCAATTATTGGATATTTTGAAAAAATAGCTTGACCTGTTTTAATATTTTTTCCTTGCATAAAAATAAAACGATGCTTGTAAACACGTAAATCTACATTGGCAGTTTCTGAATATTCCTGAATACAAAGAATATCAGGATTTTGTTCGTTTATAAATTCCTTAATATCATTTCCAACATGCTCACGAGGAATCCATTGAAAGAGATTAAAAAGCCTAACATTATAACTCATTACAATGAAATCTTTTTCCTCGATAGGCAATTCATTTGATGAAAATTTATAGAATTTATTGACAAAGGTAATTCCTAAAATCAACACTATTCCAGACAGAATCATTTGACGTTTAAGTTGAAACATCCAATACAGAAAAAACAATCCGTTGACAATTAAAAACAACGGTAATATAAGTGTTAAAGCGGATAAAAAAGGAAATAACTTAGGCGCTAAAAAAGGTAAAACATAGGCAAGAAACGTCAATACAGTCAACACTATATTAAAGAAAAACATTACCTTATTAAACCACGAAAGTTTTTTCATTACACCAATATTCAGATTTTATTTACCAGCTTTAAAAAGAAACTCTTTCTCTTCTGCTGTCAATGCATCATAACCCGACTGCCCTATTTTATCAAGGATCTCATCTATTTGTTGTTGGGTTTTATCTTTAACTACTATTTTACTTTGACTCTTAACTACAGGCTTTTTGGGGTTAACATGGACTTTTCTAAAAGGTTTAGAACTTTTAGGTTTAAACAAATTAACAAAAAAATCAATTACCGAGGTTACTAAATTACTTAAATCGGTTCCGTTTTGTAAAATTTTGATGTAACCAAACCCAAATAAAGCTCCAGCTAAGTGAGCAATGTGTCCACCAGTATTGTCTGTTAGAATTTGCATAGCATCTAATACAATTATAACTGCTGTTAAATGCCAAAGTTTTACGTTTCCTAAAAACATCAATCTAACTTCCATTAAAGGCTGATAGGTTGTTGTTGCAACCAAAATCGCCATGATGGCCGCTGATGCACCAACAATATTAGAAGATATTCCTAAAACATAATAACAAATAACAAAAGCTAAACCTGCAAAAATGGCACTCAAAATATACAGTCCAAGAAATTGTTTCTGAGTAAAGAACGTTAGAAATAATCTGCTTGAAAAATTTAAAACCATCATATTAAAAAACAAATGCCAAAATCCTGAATGAAGGAATGCATACGAAATTAATGTCCATGAGAAAAACAATACATTTCTAGGATTGGAAGAAAGTGAAATCCAAGTTGGAAACTCAAAATATCCTCCTTTAAACTGATAGAAAAATAGTAGTGAAATAATAAATGAGGCAACATTCCAATAAATAATTCTATTAGAAACACCACCAATTTTATACTGTAGTTTTAAATCTTCTAGTACTGTCATGTTAATTCCAACGTTTGTGATTGAACTGATTTTTCTTCCAAAACCACATCATTATAAATCCGGTTATCGCACCACCAATATGCGCAAAATGAGCAATTCCTGTACTTCCAGCCCCAAAAATAGAACTACCTCTAAAACCAAGAACTAAATCAACTGCAATTAATCCTGGAACAAAATATTTAGCTTTAATTGGAATAGGAATAAACATAAATCCCAATTCGGCATTTGGAACCATAAAAGCAAAAGCAACTAATAAACCATAAATTGCTCCAGAAGCACCAACAGCTGGAGTCATATAAGAACTTGCTAGAGAATCTACTCCATTTTGTCCAAGAATATCTATCCATCGTTTATCAAACATCTTATCGTTTAATAAATTAAAAATATCTGTTTCTTTAAATCCTGATTGAACCAATGCATCAAACTCATATTTAAACTGAAAGTAATTAACCATTGAGTGCAATAAAGCAGCACCTAATCCGCAAGAAATATAAAAGAATAAGAATTTTTTTTCACCCCAAAAATGCTCTAAAGCACTTCCAAATGAATACAAAGCAAACATATTAAAGAAAATATGCATTAGGTTGGCGTGCATAAACATATGCGTAAGCGGTTGCCAAAATTTAAACATTGGATTTTCAAAATAATACAATGCAAAATAACTTTCAGCAACAGGAACAAATTGGCTTCCTATAAAAAAGATAATATTAAGTATCAATAGTTGTTTTACAACTGGCGTGATGTTATTCATCATAAGGCAAATCGTTTATCAATATCTTCCACACGCATCGTGATGAAAGTTGGTTTTTGAAATGGTGAAACATTTGGGTCTTTGCAAGCAAAAAGATTATTAACTAAGTTTTCTTGCTCTTTCTCTGTTAAATAAGTTCCAGTTTTTACCGACAAACTTTTGGCCATCGACTTGGCAATGGTATCGTTCTGACTGAAACTGCTCTCTGGAATTCCGTCTTGTAAATCGGATATTAAATGTTCTAAAACCAGCGAGACTTCGCTTTCGGTAGTATTTATTGGAATACCCGAGATGTGAATGGCATCGTCGTCTATTGCTTCAAATACAAATCCTGTATTCTCTAAAGACGGTTGCAATTCGGCTATCAATTTCATTTCATTATGAGAAAAATGCAACTGCAACGGAAACAATAACTGCTGACTAGAAGCTTGGTGAACCGTCATGTTGGTCAAAAATTGTTCATACAAAACACGTTGGTGCGCTCTGTTTTGATCCATAATAACCATTCCAGATTTTATTGGACTTACAATGTATTTTTTGTGAATTTGATAGGTTCTTTTTATTGTTTGTTCTTCTTCTTTTTCATCAAATAAGGAAGCTGTCACTTCTTCATTTTCAAAAGAAAACGACGACACTTCCATTGTATCTTGCTTTAAACCAACATATAAGCTTTCCCAACTTTGCTGCTTTTCAGAAGTTTTATAAGATGTATTTCCTGCATTTCCAGAAAATGACTTGTTTGGTTTTTCTTCTGCAAAAGGATTGTAACTTCTATCAACCTGAACGGTTGGATATTGTGCATTTTTATTTTGATATTCATAAGGTGTATCCAAATTTGGATCGCGATCAAAATCTAAAGCTGGTGCAACATTAAATTGTCCCAAACTGTGCTTGATTGCTGAACGCAAAATAGAATATAAGGCATGCTCGTCATCAAATTTAATTTCTGTCTTTGTAGGATGAATATTGATATCGATAGTATTGGGTGGCACATTCAAATATAAAAAATAACTTGGCTGCGCACCATTGGGCAACAATCCTTCATAAGCATTCATAACAGCATGATGCAAATACCCACTTTTTATGTACCTATCATTGACAAAGAAAAATTGTTCACCACGATTTTTTTTAGCAAATTCGGGTTTCCCAACAAATCCCTGAATGGATAAAATTTCGGTTTCTTCTTGAACTGGAACTAACTTTTCATTGGTTTTACCCGAAAAAATATTTACAATTCGCTGTCTGTAATTAGATTGTGGCAAATTAAACATTTCACTTCCGTTGTGGTACATTGTGAAATAAATATTTGGATGTGCCAAGGCTACACGTTGAAATTCATCAATAACATGACGTAATTCTACAGTTTCCGATTTTAGAAAATTTCTTCGAGCCGGAATATTATAAAACAAGTTTTTAACCGAAAACGAAGTTCCTTTTGGCAAAACGGCTGGTTCTTGAGAGACAAATTTACTGCCTTCAATAACAATATGATTTCCTAATTCTTCCTGCTCTTGCTTAGTTTTCATTTCTACATGAGCAATCGCAGCAATTGATGCCAAAGCTTCACCACGAAAACCTTTAGTATGCAACGAAAATAAATCTTCTGCTAATCTAATTTTGGAAGTTGCATGACGCTCAAAACACAGTCGTGCATCGGTAACACTCATTCCTACTCCATTATCAATAACTTGAACCAAAACTTTTCCTGCATCTTTTATAATTAATTTGATATCAGTAGCTTTTGCATCTACAGCATTTTCTAGCAATTCTTTTACAACAGATGCTGGTCGTTGTACCACTTCACCAGCGGCAATTTGGTTGGCAACATGATCGGGAAGTAATTGAATTATGCTTGACATTTATTTATTATTCAAAGTTTATTGTTTATGGTTAAAACCAAAGTTAGCAAATTTAAGGAAAATCTATTGGTTATTATAGTTAAGAAGTTACTAAAAAAGAAAAAACCCACTCTTCAACAAAGTAGGTTTCTATTCTATTTTTTTAAAGTTATTTTAAAACTATTTAATCTCAGAAACTCTTCTTAATTCTGCCATTTTTATAGCGGCAATTGCAGCTTCTGTTCCTTTATTTCCGTGAATTCCTCCACTTCTATCGATAGATTGTTGTTCGTTATTGTCTGTGAGTAAACAAAAAATTACTGGAACATCGGTTTGAACGTTTAAATCTTTTATTCCTTGTGTTACGCCTTCGCAAACAAACTCGAAATGCATTGTTTCACCTTTTATAACACAACCAATTGTAATAACCACATCAACTTCTTGCGTAACAATCATTCGTTGAGCACCATATACAAGTTCAAAACTTCCTGGAACATTCCAACGGATGATATTCTTTTGAACAGCACCACAATCTAAAAGAGCATCAATAACGCCTTTATAAAGTCCTTCTGTTATATGATCATTCCATTCTGAAACGACAATCCCAAACCGAAAATTTTTCGCGTTTGGTAATTTACTTTTATCGTATTGTGAAAGATTTTTATTTGCTGTTGCCATTTTTTAGTGTTTTAAAAAATTTAAATAAACTGTAAAAAAAAACGAATTAAAAATTGATGACAATTCTTAATTCGTAATTTTTGATTCGTAATTAAATTATTGAGCCATTCCAATCAAAGCATCAATTTGTTGTGCTTCTGGTGTATCTTGGTACTTCTCTTTAATTTCTGTAAAATACTTCAATGCATCAGCTTTGTTACCCAATGCCATTGCAGTTTGACCTGCTTTGTATAAATATCTTGGTGTTGTAAATTCATTTACATTTTGATGTGCCGCTTTTTCATAAAGTTCTAATGCTTTTTTTGCATCATTTTTTTCTGAATAAGCATCACCTAAAGCTCCAGTAGCAACTGGTCCAGTGAAAGCATCTTTAGCTGAATATTTTTCTAAATATTTGATAGCTTCATCATATTTTTTCAAATATAAATTAGAAATTCCTGCGTAATAGTTAGCTAAATTTCCAGAATCTGTTCCAGAAAATTGTTCTGCAATTCCAGCAGCACCTTGTTTTCCATCAGCACCTTTTAATACTAAATTGAATAAAGAATCTTGTGTTTTAGCAACAGTAGCATCCGTAGCCAATTGAAAGTTTTGTTGTGCAACAAATAAATCTTCAGTAGCTGTAGTTTCTTTAGGTTCAACAATATATTTTTGATAAGCCAAATAACCAATAGTTACCAATGCAACAGCGCCTAATAAACCTAATATATATTTTTGGTTCTTAGCAATCCAATCTTCAGTTCTTGAAGCTGTTTCATCTAAAGTGTCAAATGCTTTTGCAGTAGCACTATCATTTGCATCTACATTAGGTGTATCTTCAATAAAATTAGCATCTAATTTTTCTTCTTTTTCTTTTGGTGCTTTGTAACCTCTCTTATTATAAGTTGCCATCTAGTTTTAATTTAGTGTGCGCAAAAATAAAATTTTTATTCTAATTTGAAAGTCATTTTGTCGATAATTTTCAATAATTTGCACCCACTTTAAAAAAAACACTCCCAAAGTCGCTGATTATAGTGTTTTCAAGCCATTACAAATGTTTTTAAAAAAGATT
>JAIEMH010000380.1 GCA_019752245.1 Flavobacteriaceae bacterium | reverse complement strand
GGTGAATGTTTTGCCCAAAACTTTGGATTTCCTTCCCACATATACTCTTTGTTAGTTGTAATCGATTTTAACGAAAAAAGTTCGGCACCTTTAGAGTTAATTTGCGCTAATAAATTTGAATTTGATAGAGTTACATTCATTGTCTAAATGAAATTATGTTAAAAAAAATAGGTAGCGTAAATATATTTTATTAATTTTATTCTACCCAACAAATCTAATTTTAAATAAAATCTACACTATGGTTACACAATTTGAATCAATCGAGAAAGAAAAAATAGCTCAGTTATCTTTTCCAAAAACAGACGTTCTTGAAAATGTTGCCGAAATAGCACAACGTTTTTCTGATCTTAATCGTGCGCTTTCCTTAGGAAATCTAGAGCATTCTAAGATAAAAATTTACTTTGAAGATGACAAATCTAGGAAAGTTGTTGAAACCACAGTTTGGGGTTTAACAGATCAAAGAGTGATTTTAAAACAAGGAAATGTTATACCGATTAATAGAATTTACAAAGCAGCGTAACAAAAACACTGTTTGTGATACATATATAAATGCTTTTGAGAAATTCAAGAGCATTTTTTTTCTTTTATTTGCTTTATCAATTAACTAATTCAATCTATGAAAAACATTTTCTTTAAGGCCTTTACATTATGTGCTTTATTTTTTGGAGCTTCTAGTGTTTTTGCTCAAGATGCAAAGCCTGGTTCTAATTACAATTACAATGAAGCTTTTGGTAATAATTTTTATACTAAAAATGCTACCGAAACTCGTTCTGCAAGTGGTCAACCTGGACCTAAATACTGGCAAAACAGAGCCGATTATTCATTAACGGCTACTTTAAATGACAAAACAAACGAAATTGTTGGGTCGGAAGTTTTGACCTATACTAACAACAGTCCCGATAAATTAGGATTTATTTGGATGAATTTAGATCAAAATTTATTCAAGAAAGATTCACGCGGAAATGCTATAATCCCTCAAAAAGGAAGTAGAAATGGTGCTAAAGGTCAAGACTTTGATGGCGGATTTAAAATAAAATCGGTTAAGGTTGTTTCGTCAGTAGGAGGAAAGTCAGTTGAAAAGGAAGCAAAATTTACTATTGTTGACACAAGAATGCAAGTAGATTTGCCTCAAGCATTGAGTGCTAATGGTGCTGCGGTTAAACTTAAAATTGAATTTTCATTTATTTCTCCAGAATATGGTTCAGACAGAACAGGAGTTTTAGAAACTAAAAACGGAAAGATTTTTACAATTGCACAGTGGTATCCAAGAATGTGTGTGTATGATGATACAAACGGTTGGAATACAAAGCCATACCTTGGAGCAGGTGAATTTTATTTAGAATATGGTGATTTTGACGTTGCCATTACTGCACCAGCAAGTCACATTGTTGTTGGTTCGGGAGAATTATTAAATGCTACTGAAGTTTATACAGCTGAACAACAAAAAAGATGGTCAACTGCTAAAAACAGTGATAAAACGGTTATGATTAGAACAGCAGAAGAAGTAACTAGTACTGCTTCTCGTCCTGCTGGGAAAACTACTTTAACTTGGAAATTTAAGATTAAAAACTCACGTGATTTTTCTTGGGCTTCATCGGCTTCATTTATTATTGATGCGGCTAAAATTAATTTACCTAGCGGAAAAAAATCATTAGCAATTTCTGCTTATCCTACAGAAAGTAACGGAAACGATGCTTGGGGTAGATCTACAGAATATACTAAAACGTCTATTGAAAATTATTCTAAAAGATGGTTTGAATATCCTTATCCAGCAGCAACAAATGTAGCAGGAAATGAAGGTGGAATGGAATATCCTGGAATTGTTTTTTGTTCTTGGACAGATAAAGGTGCTAGTTTATGGGGTGTAACTGATCATGAGTTTGGACACATTTGGTTTCCGATGATTGTTGGTTCTAATGAGCGTTTGTTTGCTTGGATGGACGAAGGATTTAATACATTCATCAACGGATTGAGCTCGCAAGATTTTAATAATGGTGAATATAAACAACCAGTTACTAACATGCATCAAGCATCGTCTGCATTGACTAATCCAGATATGGAACCTGTTATTGCTGCACCAGATAATTTAAAAGAATCAAATCTTGGAATTTTGGCTTACTTCAAGCCAGGTTCTGGATTAGAAATGTTGCGTAATTCTATTCTTGGACCAGAGCGTTTTGACAAAGCTTTTAGAACTTACGTTGAGCGTTGGGCTTACAAACATCCGCAACCAGATGATTTCTTTAGAACAATTGAAAATGTTGCAGGAGAAGATTTAGGTTGGTTTTGGAGAGGTTGGATAAAAAACAATTGGGCTTTAGATCAAGGAGTAAGTAAAGTGAAATATGTAAAAGGCGATGCTAAAAAAGGTGCTTTGATCACTGTGGATAATCTTGAAAAAATGCCAATGCCAGTTATAGTTGAAATAAAAACTAAAAGTGGTGCTGTTTCAAGAAAAACGTTACCAGTTGAAATTTGGCAACGTAACAAGTCTTGGACTTTTAAAGTAGATACTAACGAAGAATTAGATACTATTACACTTGATCCAGACAATGTTTTTCCTGATGTGAACGACGATAATAATGTATGGACAAATGCTAAAAATGGAGTAGAAGCATCAGTAAGTTTAGATGCTTATTTAGGAAACTATTCTAGTGCAAAAATTCCAATTAAAATTAATTTTACTGAAGAAGATGATAGTCTTGTTATTAATGCAACTGGACAACCATCTGCAGGTCTTGAAGATAAAGGAAACGGAAAATTTACTTTGGATGAAGCTGGATTGACAATTCAATTTAATCAGGCTAAGGATGCTTTTACATTAGCGGTTAGTGGACAAAGTTTTGACTTTACAAAAGACAAATAAAAATTAAAATCTAAGATTTATAATAAAAAAAAGGTACGTTTTGCGTACCTTTTTTTGTTTTATAATGAATTTTTTAAAGCAAGTAAACCAATATAAGATTCATCTTCTATATCTTTTATAACTTTTAGCTTTTTATCAATTTCTTGCACAGCTATTTTTTTGTTTCTTTTAAGGAGTGGTAAAACCAATTCCTTTGTTGGATAATCCATCGGATCATAATCCATCCAAACTTCAATAATTAATTTGATATCATTACTTTTTAGATTGTTTTTCAGGCTTTTTAATGCATTTTTCATCGCCTTTTTATTATTCTGAGAATCAGTGTCTTCTTGATTGAAAATAAAATCTTTATGTATTTCTCTAATTGTTTTTATATAGGCAGCATTAGAATTTTTAGCTTGACTATAAATTGTAAAATTTATAAATAACAATAGGAGGAAAAATACTTTTTTCATAATTGTTTTATGCTATTGAAAAGAAATTTAATTATAATAAAATATAAACTTTCAATTGTTTTTATTCGTTATAAATCTTACTTAAAAGTTACAGTGTCATTTATTTTTTTAATTGTCGTTTTGCTTTCTTCAGAAACAGCTCCATTGTCATCTAACGAATCTTGAAAAGAAATAAGTCTCGTCTTGCCATCGGTTGCAGGAATTGATAGAAAATCGATGGTAAGTTTTTGGCTTACCAAACTAACATTTATTTTTTTTCCTTTTAAGGTTTTGGCACCAAGTTTTAAAGTTGTTTCTTTTACAGAACAATTTTGTTCTCCAAAATTATTTACTATTTCTTGAACAAAAGGTTCTAATCCGTCTTCCAAATCCAATTCGTAGATTGTTGCTACATAATTATCGCCGTCTAACGTCCAACTTTTATATCCTTCGTCGTTTGCAATTTCTTCGCTAAAGTTATTTGGATAATTAAAGGATATAAATTCGTTGCTAAATTCCTTATCGTTAGATTTTATTGAAACTGTTGGATTGTCGAGTTTGATGTTGAGTTTTAACGCTTCACCTTCAAAAACTTTATATTCAACATTATTGATTTTTAAAGTATAACTAGATTTACTAGATTTTTCTTGAGATGCACAATTGGCAAAGATGAATAAGGCAAGAATAGTAATTGATTTCATGAGTTTAAAATATTTTTTTTGGTTGATTAATAATTAATTAGATTTCGGAACTAACAACTTTATTTTTTTGGTTTTGCTCCCATATAAAAGGTTAGTTTGCTTCCAGAAAATTCTGCTGTGCAATTGTAGCATTTCGCTGCGTTTTGTTTCGGGTTGACTGGTAATGTATCCTTTGATTTGTACTTGTAGATTCATAGGAAATATACAATTACGAGTTCATTACTTTACTTATTTTAAATTTCGTTCTTTTAAAAGATTTTCTAATTCTTTGGCATTGTATTTAGAATTATTAATCAATTTGTAGGCGAGAAATAAAGGTATTAATGTAAAAAATCCTAAGCTGTTTTTGATAATACTGTAAAATATAATTCCTATTAGAAATCCAATTAAAAACGCATTGATTATGGAAGTTGATTTTTGTTTTTTTACTTCTTGTAACAATTCTTGATCGGTTAATTGTGATGGCTTTTTTTCTTCCATTTTTATTATTTTGGTTGGGTATCTTTGTAAGATATCGATTTTGTTGTAGTTGAAATTTTTTTTAGAGTTTACATTGGTTACGTTGTTAAATATTTAATTACGTTTTTTGAAAGCAATTGTTAGCTTTTAGAATTAGTTTTCATCTTCTTCATCACAATAGTCGTTGTAATAGTAAACAATTTCTACAATGTTGTCTTTTTTAAATTCTTTTTTGTTTATTTTCTCAACTAGCATTTTGCAGTCAGAAAAATATTTTATTGAATTGGTTTTAAAACTAAAAGAAAGGTCAGTTGCATTCTCTTCATTTTTTCTTTTTACATAGTAAGTACTTTCAAAATCATAAACGTAAGTCTTTCTATTATTAATATCAGTAATAGATTTAGTCGGATCATCATAAGCTTTTTCTGTTATAAACGACTTTTTATAAAGATTGACATTTCCTTCTTCTATGACCTCCATTATAATTGGTTTCTTTGAATATTTGTCAGGTTTGATGTATAAATATTTTTCTGAGAAACCATAACCAGAAAAAATTAATCCGGAAGCCATTTCAAAATCCCATTCCTTTATTTTAGCATCTAAACTTACTCTGAAATATATTTTTTCTTTTTTGATTTCGCCAAAACCTTTAACAGAGGTACTGTCATTGAAAAGAATAGTTGCTTCTCTTTCTTGACCGAAAAGAGTTGTACAAAGAGTGATAACAATTAGAACGATTATTTTTTTCATTAAATTATTGAATTTGGAGATTTGTTGTTTTACTAACTATTTTAAAAACTTTATCCTGACACTCCACATACTCAATTAATTTTTGGTTGTTTGCTTCTTTAATTTCTTTTTTAATGGTGTTGATTTGTGCCTTACCAAAGAAAACAGACAAGAGCATTAAAGCAGCAAATTTTGATTTCATGGTTTTAGTTTTGAAGAGTAAAAGTATAAAAAAAACTGCAAGGTTTTGGTTGCAGTTTTTGATTTTGGTCACAGATCGCAAATTTACGCCAGCTTTGACTTGATGTTCATATTCCTTAGCAACCTTTATTTTTGCTAAAGTCACGTTTAAAAAGAATCTTGTTATTTTGCGCAATATAGTCGCCTGATATAATCAAATAGGGATGATTATGAGAATAACCTGCGCTGCGGCTTCTTAAAATAATTTTGTCGTTGACTTTCAGGCTTTTTAACTGCTCAAACTCTTTAGGAATAAATTGCATCATGTATTCTTCGTCATTAATTTTGACTATAAGCCATTTTGGTCCGGATGGTTTCGTGTTTTCACGCTGAAAAGTAACAGAGGTTACCACGGCTTCCATATTGGTGAAAGTCTTTATGTTCTTCTTTATTTTATCATAACTGGCATGCACTTTTTTACCTTCAGGAGAAACTTCCCATTCTTTGTATTTTATGCCGTCAGGAGAAG
>JAIEMH010000245.1 GCA_019752245.1 Flavobacteriaceae bacterium | reverse complement strand
GCGTGTACTCTGACAAGGGCAACATTTTATTCAATCGTTCCAATGCTTTGCTGGTTTTGGCAAAAACTACAATTCCGGTTGTTGGTCTGTCTAATCTATGTACTACGCCAAGAAAGACTTCGCCTGGTTTTTCATATTTATCTTTAATGTATTCTTTTACAATTTCGGATAACGGTTTGTCGCCAGTTTTATCGCCTTGCACAATATCGCCAACACGTTTGTTAACCACAATTATGTGATTGTCCTCGTGAAGAATTTGAAGGTTTGATTTGTTGGAAACTATTTTTTCTGCCATCTATTTTTTGAAATCTGCGATCTAATATTGTTCGTTAGTATTTGGAAAATCTTTACTCTTTACATCAGTAACATAATTCCCAATAGCTTTGGTCATTTGATCGTATAAATCTAAATATCTTCTCAAAAATCTCGGACTAAATTCATTGTTCATCCCAAGCATATCGTGAATCACTAAAACTTGTCCGTCAACGCCACCACCAGCACCAATTCCGATTACAGGAATTGAAATACTTTGAGCAACTTTTTCAGCTAAATGCGCTGGAATTTTTTCTAAAACCAATGCAAAACAACCCAGTTTTTCTAGCAATTTTGCGTCTTCAAGCAATTTTTCTGCTTCTGCATCTTCCTTTGCACGAACAGTGTAAGTTCCGAATTTATATATAGATTGAGGAGTTAAACCCAAATGTCCCATAACTGGAATTCCGGCGTTTAATATTTTTTTGATTGAATCTTTAATTTCGCTTCCACCTTCCAATTTTACTGCATGTCCGCCACTTTCTTTCATAATTCTAATCGACGAACGAAGCGCTTCTTTTGGATCCGATTGGTAACTTCCAAAAGGTAAATCTACTACAACTAAAGCACGTTCAATAGCACGAACTACACTCGATGCATGATAAATCATTTGATCTAAAGTTATTGGCAAAGTCGTTTCGTGACCTGCCATAACATTACTAGCAGAATCACCTACCAATATTACGTCAACACCAGCAGTATCTACAATTTTTGCCATTGTAAAATCGTATGCCGTTAACATCGAAATTTTTTCGCCATTGGCTTTCATTTCAATTAATGACTTTGTGGTTATTCTTTTATAATCTTTTTTTGCTACAGACATTTTTTGTTGTGTTTAAGAGTGTAAAAGTAATAATTTAATATTTTAAAATTTTTCAAATGAATTAAATAAGTAATTTTGTTTTAAAATTATTTTCAAATTGAAGAATATCCTTATTATTGACGACGAAGAAAAACTTCGCGGACTTCTAGCAAGAATTGTAAAATCGGAAGGTTTTGATGTTATCGAAGCTGGCGATTTAAAATCGGGTTTTAAGAAATTAGAGCAAAACGAAATCGACGTAATCTTATGTGATGTAAAACTTCCTGACGGAAATGGTGTCGATTTTCTTGAAAAAATTAAAGCTAATTTTCCTTTGGTGGAAGTGATTTTATTAACTGCTTTCGGAAAAATTGCCGATGGTGTTCAAGCCATGAAAAATGGCGCTTTCGATTATATTGTAAAAGGTGATGATAACGATAAAATCATTCCGCTTTTGTACAAAGCATTAGAAAAATCGGAACTTCAAAAGAAAGTTCAAAAATTAGAAAAACGTATTTCCGATAAATACTCCTTTGATACCATAATCGGAAAATCAAAAGCATTAGAACAAGTTATTGAATTAGCCAAAAAAGTAGCTAAAACCGATTCGACTGTTTTATTAACTGGTGAAACTGGAACAGGAAAAGAAGTTTTTGCTCAAGCAATTCATGAAAATAGTACTCGTGTCGGAAAATCATTCGTAGCTTTAAATTGCAGCACCTTTAGCAAAGAAATTCTAGAAAGTGAATTATTCGGACACAAACAAGGTGCTTTTACCGGAGCTTTAAAAGACAAAAAAGGTTTTATTGAAGAAGCAAACGGCGGTACTTTATTTTTAGATGAAATAGGAGAGATGCCAATTGACTTGCAAGCCAAATTATTACGCGTTTTAGAAACTAATGAATATATTCCAGTTGGAGATACGACTTCCAAAAAATCAAATTTCCGATTAATTGCTGCAACAAACAGAGATTTAAAAACAGAAAGTGAAAACCATACTTTTCGTTCCGATTTGTATTTTAGATTGAATATTTTCGAAATCATAATTCCGCCATTGCGTGAACGTGTAAAAGATATTTCGCCTTTAACCAGTTATTTTGTCAAACAATTTTCTGAAAAAACCAATAAGAAAGAATTAGAAATTGCACCAGATTTTCTTCAGAAATTAGAAGCATATCATTGGCCAGGAAATGTCCGTGAGCTAAAAAATATCATTGAACGTTCGGTTATTTTAGCTGATGCTATTTTAACTCAAGACGTTTTACCTTATGAAATTCAACATCAGCAAGACAATTCAAATAAAACAATGTCGGCCTTTTCAATGCAAAGTATTGAGAAATTGCACATCCAAAAGGTTTTAAATTACACCAAAGGAAACAAAGCCGAAACCGCACGATTATTGGAAATTGGTATTGCAACCTTGTACCGAAAAATTGATGAATTCGGATTATAATTTAAATATATTTAAATCATGACAAGCAATTTAGCTGTTATTAAAAGATATCTCAAAACAGTTTTAAACCTAAAAACCGATCAAGAAGCGGAGCAGATTACTTATGACGAAATAAAATCGGGAGTCGTTTTTAAAGGTACTAACTTTTGGATTATGGCATTTGCGATTTTCATTGCTTGCATTG
Source organism: Flavobacteriaceae bacterium (assembly GCA_019752245.1). Taxonomy (GTDB): domain Bacteria; phylum Bacteroidota; class Bacteroidia; order Flavobacteriales; family Flavobacteriaceae; genus Flavobacterium. The sequence goes on along the minus strand of JAIEMH010000245.1, from coordinate 3,148 downwards.
GATTGAACATCAATTCTAAAGCTGCTGTAATTGGAGCCATGATTATTTCTCCTTTAATGGGACCAATTTTTGGTATCGGATTTTCACTTGGAACTTCCAACACCACTTTGTTGAAATTGAGTTTGAGAAATGTTTTCAGAATTGTTATAATTTCAATTTTGTGTTCCACATTATATTATTTGCTTTCGCCATATCATATCGCCACAGACGAATTGTTGTCGTTTTCAAAACCCACAATTTTTGATATTTTCTTAGCTTTTATTGGTGGAATGGCAGGAATGATTGCTATTTCACGCCATGATGGAAATCGAGTTTTAGTTGGAATTGCCGTCGCAACCGCTTGTATTCCGCCGCTTTGTACTGCTGGTTTCGGAATCGCTACATTGCAATGGGAATATATTTTAGGCGGTTTGTACACCTATTTTATCAATGCTCTTTTCATTTGCTTGGGTTGTTATATGATTACTCGATATTTAAAATTCGCTCGATTTTCAGAAAGTAATATCAAACACATCAACAGCTATTTTGGAATTTTAGCTTTTATTACAATTATTCCGGCACTTTATTTGGCTTACAATCTTTGGATGGTAAATGTCTATAATGACAAAATAAAATATTTTGTTACCAATGAAATTGAAAAAACGCACCATGTCATTCACACTAGTATTAATGTTGAAAATAAAACACTTACAATAGATGTTGTTGTAGACGAGTATGAAGAAAATCTAACAAAATCTATCGAAGATAAACTTATAAAACACGATTTAAACGATACAAAAGTAAAAGTGTTTCAAACCATAAAGGCGATAAACAACAGATCGGAAATTCAAGTGTTACAAAAACAATTGGATGAACTAAAAGCCCAACTCGAAAAATTAAAATAAAAACTTCTTATTTTGATAAAAGCCTATCATTTTGATAGGTTTTTTTATGTCCAATTTTTGGCACTGCAATCGCAAAATCAACACTTACAATACCTTACAGCATTTTTAATTTAATGGAACAACTTTTGGCATTAGGCGAATGAACATAAAAATTCATACCAATGAAAAATCACGTTACCACAATCTACAATCAAGCCGAACGATTTGCTGAAATTACCAAGTCAGCTATCATTTCTGGTAACATTGTAAGAGCCAAAAAATGCTTGGCACTTGCCGAACAATTATTTGCCACAGGAAGTTACGAAACCAAAAACGCTATTTCTAACGTTTACGTTTTCTCGGTTTCTACTTTCATGGAATTGCGCCATTGCAGTATTACCAATCTCTTTCCTCAATCGCTTAAAGCAGAATATCTTAAGCAAATCAATGCCTCAGGAGTTTAATTTAACCTAATTTTTATTATATGATTATCACTATTCTGTTACTCGCATTAGCTGTTTTGCTGTTTGCGATTTGTTTTAAAACTGTCGAATTCTTTGAAAAAATCTAAATCATGATTGTACTATTTATCGTCGCATTACTCGTTTTTGGGTATTTGGTTTATGTATTAATTAAACCTGAAAAATTTTAACTCCATTAAATTATTTTTTTATGAATACAGAACTATTAGGCGTCATCAGTATTTTTATCATCACCATTATTTTAGCCATTCCAATCGGAAAATATATTGCTAAAGTTTTTACTGGGGATAAGACGTTACTTGACCCAATTTTCAATCCAATTGAAAAATTTATTTTCAAAATCAGTGGAATCAATTCCACTGAAGAAATGAACTGGAAGCAACACTTAAAAGCACTTTTAAGTATAAATATGGTTTGGTTCTTTCTTTGTTTTTTTATCTTATTATTTCAAGGATCACTATTTTTAAATCCAGACAATAATCCAAATATGTCGCCAGATTTGGCATTTAATACCGCCATTTCTTTCCTTGTAAATTGTAATTTACAACATTATTCGGGCGAAAGCGGTGTATCCTATTTATCGCAAATGTTTTTGATGTTTTTGCAATTTGTTTCTGCTGCGGTAGGAATTGCAGCTGCAGCAATGGTTTTTACTGCCATGAAAGAAAGAACTACTGATAAATTGGGAAATTTTTATAATTATTTCATTAAAAGTTGTACTCGTATTTTATTACCACTTTCTGCTGTTGTAGCTGTAGCGTTATTATTTAGCGGAACACCAATGACATTCGAAGGAAAAGATACCATTACTTCTTTACAAGGTGATCAAGTTGAAGTTTCTCGAGGACCAGCCGCAGCTTTTGTCGCTATAAAGCATATAGGAACTAATGGTGGAGGATTTTTTGGAGCAAACTCGGCACATCCGTTAGAAAATCCTAGTTATTTTTCTTGTGCTGTTGAACTTTGGGCACAATTAATTATCCCATTTGCGATGATTTTTGCATTAGGATTTTTTCTTAAAAAACGTAGATTTTCCTATATTGTTTTTGGAGTAATGACCGTTGGATTTTTACTATTAGTGATTCCAACAGTAATAAGTGAAATCAACGGAAATCCGGCGATCGAAAAAATGGGAATTACCCAAGCAACTGGAGCTATGGAAGGTAAGGAAGTTCGATTTGGATCAGCAATGTCAGGTTTTTGGAGTATTGCCACTACTGTAATTTCGACTGGTTCTGTAAATAGTATGCACGATAGTTCGATGCCTGTTTCTGGATCGATGCAACTTTTATCGATGATGATTAATGCTTTTTATGGCGGTTGTGGCGTTGGATGGCTCAATTTCTATATTTTTATTATTCTTGCCGTATTTATATCTGGTTTGATGGTAGGAAGAACACCAGAATTTTTAGGTAAAAAAATAGAAGCTCGTGAAGTAAAAATTGCGGCATTTATTGCTATACTTCATCCTTTTTTGATATTATCTGGAACGGCTTTATCTTCCTATTTTGCTGCCAACGATACCGCAATGGGTTATTGGTTTAGCGGTAACGCAACTGGCTGGTTAAATAATCCTGGTTTTCACGGATTTTCAGAAATGTTATACGAATATACTTCAAGTGCAGCCAATAATGGTTCAGGTTTTGAAGGCTTAGGTGACAACAATCCGTTTTGGAACATCACTACAGGAATTGTTTTAAGGCGATCATCCGATTTAATTTGCTTAAGCACCTCAATGCCATCCACTTTCGGCATTTTAATATCGAGAAGTACGACGGCCGGATTATTGTCAGCCCGCATCTG
>JAIEMH010000382.1 GCA_019752245.1 Flavobacteriaceae bacterium | reverse complement strand
ATATATGCCTAAATATATATAAATATATACTTATTAAAACACACAAAATAAAGGTATAAAAAAGAAGAAGAGCAATTGGAATAAGGAAAAAACCTCCTTTAAAAATAAACTCTAAAACAGAAATTTCATTTGTTTTTACAGTGCCTTCAATTAATGCTCCTGTAGCTTGAGCAATTGTATCGTTTTGGGCTTGAAGAAAAAAGTTAATCATATAAATTGTATTTTTGTATTAATTATAGAATAATCCCAATTTTGGACTAAAGATAAATTCTAATACAATATTAAACTACAAAATTGGGAAAATATTTTGTTTTAGATTTTTTTTATTAAAAAAGTAATGAACTATCAAGAAACTACAAATTGGCTTTTTAATCAACTTCCTGTATACCAACTACAAGGAGCATCGGCATATAAAGCAGATTTAACAAACACTATTCTACTCGCAAAACACTTAAATAATCCAGAAAAAAAGTTAAAGTGCATTCATGTTGCTGGAACAAATGGAAAAGGCTCGACCTCACATCTATTAGCGTCGATTCTACAAGACGCAGGCTACAAAGTTGGTCTTTACACATCACCACATTTAAAAGACTTTAGAGAACGCATTAAAATAAATGGAGAAGAAATTTCAGAAAAATTTGTATGCGAATTTGTAGCAAAAAACAAAACTTTTTTTGAAGCAAATGACCTAAGTTTTTTTGAAATGACTGTTGGTCTAGCGTTCGAATTTTTTATAAAAGAAAAGACCGATATAAACATTATAGAAGTAGGAATGGGAGGACGATTAGATTCAACCAATATAATCACTCCTTTAATTTCCGTCATTACAAATATTGGTTTTGATCATACACATTTTTTAGGAAATACATTAGAAAGCATAGCCCACGAAAAAGCTGGGATTATTAAAAACAACATACCCGTAGTAATAGGAGAATACACCACAGAAACTAGAAGTGTATTTCTAAATAAAGCAAATGAAACAAATTCAGAAATTTACTTCGCTTCCGATTTGATTACCGAAGTATATTCATCGTCACTTCAAGGAGATTATCAAATTCATAATATAAAAACAGTTCAAGAAACAATAAAAATTTTACAAGATCAAAACGAATTTAAAATATCATTAGAAAACATTAAAAGTGGACTCATAAACGTGATTAAAAATACCGGATTACAAGGTAGATGGCAACAACTAAAAACCAATCCAAAAGTAATTTGCGACACGGCACACAATTCTCATGGATTAAAGATTGTTTTAAATCAGATCAAAAAGGAAAAATTTGAACAGTTACATATCGTTTTAGGCGTAGTCAATGACAAAGATTTAGATGAAATCTTGCCTCTTTTCCCAAAAGAAGCCAAATATTATTTCTGTAAACCAAATATTTCAAGAGGATTAGACGCACTAATTTTACAAAAAAAGGCTGAAGATTTTCAACTCATCGGAAAAGCATATAATTCTGTTTCAAATGCTTATCGAGAAGCGATGAATAAATCAAGTAAAAATGACTTCATATATATTGGTGGCAGTACTTTTGTTGTAGCAGAAATTTTATGAAAAATATTTGCAGAATTAAAAATAAGCCCTATATTTGCACCCTGATTAATGAGAAATCATGATCACGATAAAAGGGCGATTAGCTCAGCTGGTTCAGAGCACCTCGTTTACACCGAGGGGGTCGGGGGTTCGAACCCCTCATCGCCCACACAAAACTTCAACAGAAATGTTGGAGTTTTTTTTTATTTATTTTTTTAAATAAAAAAAACTTCAATTTCTTGAAGCTTTTAAATTTTATCCATGTACTGTTTCTGATTTGCCGTAGTTTGTGATTAAGTCTCCTTCAAATTCTAACCACTCTGCCCAACGTTTATCAACATCAACTTTCTCTGTGTATTTTCTAGCAAATTTCAGAAATGTTGTATAATGCCCTGCTTCACTAATCATTAATTCTCTGTAAAATTCAGCTAATTTTTTATCTTCTATATTTTGAGATAGCACTTTAAACCTTTCGCAACTTCTAGCTTCAATCATTGCCGAGAATAAAAGTCTATCTACAAAAGCATCATTCCTACTACCGTCTTTTTTCATGAATTTAAAAAGCTCATTAACGTAATGATCTTTTCGCTCTCTTCCCAACTTTAATCCTCTTTCTTTAATGATGTTGTGCACCATTTGAAAATGTTCAATTTCTTCCTTAGCAATTTCCAACAAATCAGTTACCAAATCCTCGTGCTCTGAATTATAGGTAATTATTGTGATGATGTTGGTCGCTGCTTTTTGTTCGCACCAAGCATGATCAGTAAGGATTTCTTCTATATTTGATTCAACAATCGTTACCCATCTTGGGTCGGTTTTTAATTTTAGACCTAACATTTTTGTGCTATTTTAGATTAATGCAAAATTATGTCTTTTCTTTGTAATTGTATTTGATATTATGCTAAAATCTAAAACTTTATTAATTATTGGCTTTGTTTGGCCTGAACCAAAATCTTCTGCTGCAGGAAGTAGAATTATGCAATTAATTGAATTGTTTCTAACCGATAGCTATGAAATAACTTTTAGCTGTACTGCACAAAATTTAGAGTTTTCGGAAGATTTGTCTGTTTTGGGAATTACTTCTAAAACTATTGAATTGAATTCGTCTACTTTTGATGATTTTGTAAAGGAATTAAATCCAAGTATTGTTTTATTTGATCGATTTATGGTTGAAGAGCAATTTGGTTGGCGTGTTTCTGAAAGTTGTCCTGATGCTTTAAGAATTCTTGATACGGAAGATTTACACTGTTTACGTAATGCAAGGCAATTGGCTGTTAAGGAAGATCGAGAATTCACTTTAGATGATTTATTTTCGGATGTTGCTAAAAGAGAAATCGCTAGTATTTTAAGATGTGATGTATCATTGATGGTTTCTGAATTTGAAATGGAATTACTTCAAAATCAGTTTAAAATTTCGAAAGAGTTACTTTATTATTTGCCGATTTTTGCTAAAAAGCTTGATGAATTTCCAACTTATAGTGATCGAAATGATTTTGTTTTTATTGGAAATTTTCTTCATGAACCTAATTGGGATTGTGTAAAGCATTTGTCGGAAGTTATTTGGCCAATTCTGCATTTGCAATTACCTGAATCTAAAATGCTAATTTATGGAGCTTATCCATCGCAGAAAGTGTTGCAATTGCATCAACCTAAACAGAATTTTTATATAAAGGGAAGAGCAGAAGACGCTTTTGAGGTTGTGAAAAATGCTAAAGTGGTTTTGGCTCCAATTCGTTTTGGTGCTGGAATTAAGGGTAAGTTGATTGAAGCGATGCAATGTGGAACGCCTAGTGTAACTTCTTCGATTGGATCAGAAGCGATGCACGAAAATATGGAATGGAATGGTTTTGTAAGAGATAATCCTTCTGAATTTGTTGATATGTCAGTTTCACTATATCAGGATGAAAAGGTTTGGAATAAATGCCAGGAAAATGGATTTAAGATTTTAGAAAAACGTTATGAGAAATCGTTATTTGAAGATGATTTTATTATGGAAGTAAATTCGCTTTTAGAAAATTTAAAGCAACATAGAAATGCTAATTTTATAGGTTCTATTTTGCGACATCATTTACTTTCTAGCACTAAATATATGAGCAAGTGGATTGAGGAAAAAAATAAAAAATAATTTTTAGTCACAGATTAATTTGACTTTTTTGATTTATACAAATTGTTGTTTGTTATTCTGATCTCTATTCAATACAAATACTATCTAGCCCTGATTGCAGTGGCATCTCGTCTTTTTGGACGAGATAGAACGGAAAGCAGGAAAATGGAAACCAAAAATACCCAAACCATTCGCTCCAAAATAAAAAAATCCTGCTCATTGCTGAACAGGATTTTATATTTAAATTGCTTTGTGATTATGCCAGCATGGTAACTGGATTTTCTATAAAGACTTTTAATGTTTGTAAAAATTGTGCTCCAGTTGCGCCATCGATTGTTCGGTGATCACAAGCTAATGATAGCATCATGGTGTTTCCAACAACGATTTGACCGTCTTTTACGACAGGTTTTTCAACAATTGCTCCTACTGAAAGGATTGCTGAATTGGGTTGGTTGATGATGGAATTGAATTCAACTATACCAAACATCCCAAGGTTGGAAACGGTGAATGTACTTCCTTCCATTTCGGTTGGTAGTAATTTTTTGGTTTTTGCTCTTCCTGCCATGTCTCTAACTCCAGCACCAATTTGAGATAAACTCATAGCGTCTGTGAATTTTAAAACTGGCACTACTAATCCGTCTTCAACTGCTACTGCAACTCCAATATTCACGTGGTGATTGATGGTAATTGCATCTTCTTTCCATTGTGAATTGATTTTTGGATGTTTTTTCAATGCCATTGCGCAAGCTTTGATTACCATATCGTTGAACGAAACTTTGGTATCTGGAACTGCGTTTATGATAGCCCTTGATTTCATTGCATCATCCATGTTCACTTCAATTGTAAGGTTGTAGTGTGGCGCTGTGAATAGCGATTCTGCTAAACGTTTTGCAATGATTTTTCGCATTTGCGAATTTTTTATTTCTTCTGTAACCACTTCTCCTGCTGGAACAAATGGTTTTGCTGCTGTTTGAGTTTCTGGTTGAGAAGTTGTTGGTGCAGCAACTGGAGCCGCTGCTGTAAAGTTTTCTACATCACTTTTTACAATTCTTCCGTTTTCGCCAGAACCTTTTACTTGAGAAAGGTTGATTCCTTTATCTTTTGCTATTTGTTTTGCTAATGGCGAAGCAAAGACTCTTCCATTATCAGTAGTTGCGGTTTCTTGAGTAGTTTCTTTTATTGGAGCTTCTTCAGATTTTTTAGTAGCTTCAACTGCGGCTGGAACTTCTCCTTTACCGTAGTTTTCTGCAATTCCATTTACATCTGTTCCTGCTGGTCCGATGATGGCTAAGACGCTATCAACTGGAGCAGTTTCTCCTTCGTTGATTCCGATGAACAATAAAGTTCCAGAGTTGAACGATTCGAATTCCATTGTTGCTTTATCGGTTTCGATTTCGGCAAGAATGTCTCCTTCTTTAATTTCGTCGCCGACTTTTTTCAACCAAGTAGCAACGGTTCCAGTAGTCATGGTGTCACTTAGACGTGGCATTGTGATTACTTTTACGCCTGCCGGCAATGCTGCTGGAGCAGAAGTTGGAGCGCTTTCTTGCTTTGGAGTTTCAGCTGTTTTTTCTTCTGATTTCTCTGCTACAACTTCAGCTTTTAGAGCTGGAGTTCCGCCTGATACTAATGCAGAAATATCTTCGCCTTCTTTTCCTATAATCGCTAAAAGTGAATCAACAGGAGCAGATTCTCCTTCTTGAATTCCGATGTGTAATAAAACACCTGAATTGAAAGATTCGAATTCCATTGTAGCTTTATCGGTTTCGATTTCGGCTAAAATGTCACCTTCTTTTATTGTATCACCTACTTTTTTAAGCCATGTTGCAACAGTTCCTTCTGTCATAGTATCGCTTAAACGAGGCATGTTTATTACTGTAGCCATAATTATAATCTATGAGGTATGAAAGGATAATTTTCTTGTTCGTAAACCACATCGTACAATTGTTGTACTTCTGGAAACGGAGATTCATCGGCAAATTTTTCACATTCGTCAACCAAGTCTTTTACTCTTTGGTCCATTGCTTCAATTTCTGCTTCTGTTGCGTAGTTATTTTCTTTAATTACATCAAGAACTTGCGTAATTGGATCTATTTTTCTGTATTCTTCAACTTCATCTTTAGTTCTGTAAAGTTGCGCATCCGACATTGAGTGACCTCTATAACGATACGTTTTCATTTCTAAAAATGTTGGTCCGTCACCACGACGTGCTCTGTCTATTGCTTCTGTCATAGCTTCTGCAACTTTCACCGGATTCATTCC
>JAIEMH010000113.1 GCA_019752245.1 Flavobacteriaceae bacterium | reverse complement strand
CGAGGTTTTCATTTCATTAGTAAAATTTTTTTGAAAAACTAAAGAAAATTTATAAAAATTAAATTAAAAATAAGTAAAAAAAAACAAAATTGTTTTAATTAGTTTTAACTTTTTGTTGAATTGGGCATAAAAAGCGTGATCTTCACCATCAAGTATTGCCAAAACAGCATCAAGCTCGATTACCAGTTTTTCAAAATCTGGATTGTCGGAAATTGTTCTTGTAACCGTAATCATTGCAGTTTTATTCTTTATCGTTGGCTAAGAAAAACACTCTTGATTTTTTAGGATATTGATTGTAACTTTTATCGCTAGGATTTGCAATTACCGTTTTGATATTAATTTCATCACCTAATTTAAAATTTTTCTCAACCAATTGATAATCCAATAGATATTCGCCACAGAAGTAATTTCCGTCGTTGTCTTTTTCTATAATTCCTGTATAAACTCCTTTTTCTTTCATGCTGAACTTGTTTCAGTATTGCTACTATTGTTATAATTTGTTTCAAAGATACGAATTGCAATTTAAATTCTGATTTTTAGTCCTGATTACAATGAAAAGCATTATGCAGGAAAACGCTATTTTTTCTTGGCGAAAAAGAGCGACCAAAGAAGCTCCTTTTTTGTCTTAGAAAAAAAGTGTTTTACAAATAATCTTGTAATGGAAAGCGGGAATAACTTCTAATAAAAAAACAGCCATCAAATTTGACGACTGTTTCTATATTCTATTCTCTTTATTCTATTCTCTAATTATGAACCACACATTTCACAATCTTCTGGTCCGGCATTTTTAGCCATTTCAATCATTGCTCTATATTCTTCGGCAGACATTTCTACTGGTTCGTTTAGAACTGCAATGGGTTGTAATTTTTCGGCCACTGGTTCAGAAACTATTTGAACTGTTGGTTGCTCTTTTACTTCAATCGGTTCTGCTTTTTTGTCGTTGTTCAATGTGAATTTGATAGCATCCACCGCAGCTTTTGTTCTCAAATAATACATTCCGGTTTTCAAGCCGCTTTTCCAAGCGTAGAAATGCATCGATGTTAATTTAGAATAATTGGCGTCTTGCATAAACAAGTTCAACGATTGTGATTGATCTACAAAATAACCTCTTTGACGGCTCATATCAATAATATCTTTCATCGACATTTCCCAAACAGTTTTGTACAATTCTTTCAAATCTTGAGGAATATTCAAGTCTTGAACCGAACCATTATTACGCATCAATTGTTGTTTCAATTCTTCGTTCCACAAACCACGTTCTACTAAATCGTTCAGTAAATGCTTGTTCACAACAATAAATTCTCCAGATAAAACACGACGTGTATAAATGTTAGAAGTATAAGGTTCGAACGCTTCGTTGTTTCCTAAAATCTGTGAGGTTGAAGCGGTTGGCATTGGCGCCACCAAAAGTGAATTACGAACACCATGTTCCATAACTTCTTTACGCAAACTTGCCCAATCCCAACGACCAGAAAGTTCTTCGTCTTTAATATTCCAAAGGTTGTGTTGGAATTCTCCTTGCGAAATTGGCGAACCTGCAAAACTAGAATATGGACCTTCTTCTTTAGCCATTTCCATAGATGCGGTTACGGCTGCAAAATATAACGTTTCAAAAATTTCCTGGTTCAATGTTTTCGCTTCGTCGCTTGTAAACGGCATTCTCAACATGATAAAAGCATCTGCCAAACCTTGCACACCAAGACCAATTGGACGGTGACGTTTGTTAGAATTTTCGCCTTCTTTTACAGGATAATAATTTCTGTCAATTACTTTATTTAAGTTTCTTGTTACGCGTTTGGTTACGGTAAACAACAAATCGTGGTTGAATTTTCCGTTTTCAACAAACATTGGTAACGATAACGAAGCCAAGTTGCAAACTGCAATTTCATCTTTCGATGTAAATTCCATAATCTCAGTACACAAGTTCGATGAACGAATGGTTCCAAGATTTTTTTGGTTCGATTTTCTATTGGCTGCATCTTTGTACAACATATAAGGAGTTCCAGTTTCAATTTGAGATTCTAGAATTTTCTCCCATAATTCGTGCGCTTTGATGGTTTTTCTACCTTTTCCAGCTGCTTCGTAATCGGTGTACATTTTTTCAAATTCTTCACCGTGAACGTCATACAATCCTGGACATTCATTCGGACACATTAAAGTCCAATTTCCATTTTCTTGTACACGTTTCATGAACAAATCAGAAGTCCACATCGCAAAAAATAAATCTCTTGCACGCATTTCTTCTTTTCCTGTATTCTTTTTCAAGTCTAGGAAATCAAAAATATCCGCATGCCAAGTTTCAATATAAATAGCAAAACTTCCTTTACGTTTTCCGCCACCTTGATCTACATATCTTGCAGTATCATTGAATACACGCAACATCGGAACAATTCCGTTTGAAGTTCCGTTAGTTCCACGAATGTAACTTCCGGTTGCACGAACATTGTGAATAGATAATCCAATTCCACCAGCAGATTGCGAAATTTTAGCCGTTTGTTTCAACGTGTCGTAAATTCCGTCAATACTATCGTCTTGCATTGCCAATAGGAAACAAGAAGACATTTGAGGTTTTGGCGTTCCAGCATTGAACAACGTTGGTGTGGCATGCGTAAAGAATTTTTTCGACATTAAGTCGTAGGTTTCTATAACCGATTTTAAATCGTCTAAGTGAATTCCAACCGAAACACGCATCAACATGTGTTGTGGACGTTCTACGATTTTACCGTTGATTTTCAACAAATACGAACGTTCTAGCGTTTTAAATCCAAAATAATCGTAGTTGAAATCGCGGTTGTATATAATGTGTGAATTTAAAAATTCAGCATTTTCTTGAATAACTTTATGTACTTCTTCCGATAAAAGTGGTGCCATTTGACCGTTTCTTGGATTCACATAATGAAACATTTCATTCATAGTTTCCGAGAACGATTTGTTGGTATTTTTATGCAAATTCGAAATCGCAATTCGTGCCGCCAATTGAGCATAATCTGGATGTGCAATCGTCATGGAAGCTGCAGTTTCTGCCGCAAGATTATCCAATTCAGACGTAGTAACGCCATCATACAATCCTTCAATCACGCGCATCGCTACCTTTACAGCATCAACTAAATCATTTAAACCATAACATAGTTTTTTAATTCTATCCGTGATTTTGTCAAACATTACTGGCTCTTTATGGCCATCTCTTTTTACTACGTACATACTTTTTGTTTTTGTGAACTAGAAAATCCCTTCTCTACTTCGGGTTATTTGTAATCTGTTTTTTTTGGAGCTAATCCAGCTTTCCGTTGCAATCTTTTATAATATTGCCTTCGAGAGCCTCAGGCAACATTATAAAAGGATTTCCACTGCAATCTGGGCTAGACCACTTCAATGGTTTGGGTATTCTTGTAATCTTCTTTTTAAATTTTTTCTTCGTGCCTTGGTGTCTTTGTGGCAAAAAGGCGAGAAATTAAAAATCGGCGTCGAAACTAATTTTTTGTGCTTCACTGTCTGTGTTCATAACACCAGCTTTTTGGTATTCGGCAACTTTCTTCTCAAAGAAATTGGTTTTTCCTTGTAGCGAAATCATGTCCATAAAATCGAATGGATTTGAAGTGTTGTATTCTCTGTCGCAACCCAATTCTACTAAAAGTCTGTCGGCAACAAATTCTAAATATTGTGTCATTAAAGTAGCGTTCATTCCAATTAAAGAAACCGGAAGTGATTCTGTAATAAACTCTCTTTCAATATTTAAAGCGTCAACAATAATAGTTCTAATACGATCTTTTGGAACTTTATTTACTAAATGGTGGTTGTGTAAATGCACAGCAAAGTCACAATGAACACCTTCGTCACGAGAAATTAACTCATTAGAAAAAGTTAATCCTGGCATTAATCCACGTTTTTTCAACCAATAAATAGAACAAAATGCACCAGAAAAGAAAATTCCTTCAACAGCTGCAAATGCAATTAAACGTTCTGCGAAAGAATCAGAATCAATCCATTTTAAAGCCCAGTCTGCTTTTTTCTTAATTGCTGGAAAAACTTCTAAAGCATTAAACAACTGATCTTTTTCTGCTTCGTCTTTAACATAGGTATCAATCAATAACGAATAAGTTTCGCTATGGATGTTTTCCATCATAATTTGAAAACCATAGAAGAATTTTGCTTCAGCATATTGTACTTCGTTTACAAAGTTTTCAGCAAGGTTTTCGTTTACAATTCCGTCAGAAGCTGCGAAAAAAGCAAGAATATGTTTGATGAAGTATTTCTCATCATGATTCAATTTGTTATTCCAATCGTTTAAGTCTTGCGATAAATCAATTTCTTCAGCAGTCCAAAAACTTGCTTCCATTTTTTTGTACCATTCCCAAATATCGTGGTGTTTGATTGGAAAAATCACGAAGCGGTTTTTATTTTCTGTCAGGATGGGTTCTATGAAGCTCATTTTTGAATTTTTTAAGATATTTTTAACTTATTTCGAGAGTTACAAAGGTTGGTAATTTTTAATGAAAATGAAAGTCAAACTTATTCACAATCGGCTATAGTTTTTAACAATGTGTAGGAATAGTTTGCTTTTTTACTTTTTCATAACTATTTGTTTAACAATAGTTTATAAACGTTAAAATTTCAAAAAACCCTTAGTTATAAGGCTTTTAAACTTTTTTTACGCAACTTTTCGTAAATTTTTTTCGAAGATTTTTTCGTGATTTTGAGAAATAAAAAAGCAGTTTTCTTCATTAGAAAACTGCTTTTTTGCGTTTGTGTGAAATATCTTTTAATTCACTAAAAATTACTCGTTTTTGCCTTTTAATTCGTAAAAAATTGTGCTTAAAACGAAGTGATTTTGGGAATCTTTGTCAGAAAATTTAATTCTTATTTAAATAAACATTTTAGTTCTTAACTATTTTAAAAACTTTTTTGTCCTGATTTCCGTTCTCAATTTCTAGAAAATAGACACCACTCGGTTCATCAATTTGCAGTTGTTTTTCTGAAATCTGATTAAAATTATGTTTTGAGATTAATTGACCTAAAACATTTAGTGTACTAATAGATACGGTTTCTTGAAAAGCGCCAAAGTCAATAGTTATAATTCCATCTGTTGGATTTGGATAAAGTAAAATTGTAGAAAGTGAATTGTTTTCAGGAATAGATAAATTATCTGCCTCAAGTTTAACTGCCCAATAGTCTTTATTTCCTCTATTATTTTCAGTTTTATCGCCTGATATTGTAGAGGTAGATGTTGCACCAATTAAGTAACCATTATCACTAGATTGGATAACATCATAGGCATTATCGTCAAGATTTCCTCCAATAGTTTTATCCCAAAGAATTGATCCTGAGCTGTTAATTTTTAGCATCCAAATGTCAAATTCTCCTCTATTTGATTCTGTCTTATTTCCGGAAATTGTTGATTTTGAACTTCCTATCAACACATAGTTTCCATCTGATGTCGGAATGATTTTAGCAATTTTATCGTCTAAATTTCCTCCAATAGTTTTGTCCCAAATTACATTTCCGTTTGAATCTAATTTTACAATCCAATAATCAAATCCGCCTTTTGAATTTTCAGTTTTGTCTCCTGATAGCGACGAATTAGAACTTCCTGCAATTAGATAACCACCATCATTAGTTTGAATCGCCGAAACAGGTTCGTCACTCAAATTTCCACCAATTGTATTTTGCCAAACAATAGTTCCTAGTGAATTGGTTTTGATAACCCAAAAATCGTTTCCACCATTTGAATTTTCAGTTTTGTCTCCTGAAATAGTCGAATTTGAAGTGCCAGATAATAAAAAACCACCATCATTAGTTTCTATTGTAGATTTCAATTCTTCAGAGGGCGAGGAGCAATCACTTTGCAATACTGAAAATTCCAGAATGATTCTTAAATATGTTTTATCAGGCTCCGGAAATTGTCCGAAAATATCTCGTGCACCCTGTAAGTGTTCAG
>JAIEMH010000094.1 GCA_019752245.1 Flavobacteriaceae bacterium | reverse complement strand
AAACCAATATGCGCAATAAATGATGTTTTAGGAAAGATGCCTTTTTCTTCAGTTAATTTCACTTTGAAACCAACATATATTGGCGAAAGTCCACTGAATTTTTCATTATTTATTTCTTCCGATAAAAATTCGGTTATCAATCGCAACTCAAAATTTTCATTCACACCATATTTCCATAAAGTTGATGGCAAACTTAGCGACTTACTAAGCGCATCATTTTTCTGTAAAATAAATCCGGTTTCTACTTGAAACATCCCTTTTGGTACAATTGCTGGAGATTCGGTTTGATCTGGTCTGTCGGCTTGAATTGGTTCTGTAGTTTGTGAATAAATTGAACTTGAGACAATTAATACTAAAAATAAAATTTTAGTTTTCATAAATTTATTTTTAGACAAATCTAAAAATTATTTTAAAACAAATTGAAAATAGTATTATATTTGTCAAAATATTGATTCAAAATGACCATTTCAGAAGAAAATTATATCAAAGTTATTTATCACTTATCATTGGTTTCACCAAAAGGAGTCAACACTAATGCAATTGCCGGAATGTTAGATACAAAAGCGTCGTCGGTTACTGATATGTTAAAGAAATTAGCCGAAAAAGAGTTGGTTTCTTATCAAAAATACCAAGGTGTAACATTGACTGATAAAGGTTTTCATTCGGCTAAAATGATTGTAAGAAAACACCGTTTGTGGGAAGTTTTTCTAGTAGATAAATTAAATTTTTCATGGGATGAAGTTCATGAAATAGCCGAAGAATTAGAACATATAAAATCGGAAAAATTAATCAATAAATTGGATGAATTTCTTGGTTTTCCTTCGTTTGATCCGCATGGCGATCCAATTCCGAATGCTAATGGTGAACTGGTTAAAATTGATAAACTTTTATTGTCAGAAGCAATTTTAAATACCGATTATGTGTGTGTTGGCGTAAAAAATTCGTCGGTAGAATTTCTGCAATATTTAGACAAGCAGAATATTTCATTAGGTTCGACCATCAAAGTTATTTCACGCGAAGAATTTGATTCGTCATTAACGATAATTTTGAATTCGAATACCATTTCAATTTCCAATAAAATAGCAGAAAATTTATTTATAAAAGTGCAATAAATTATGGGTAAATCATTAGAAGAAGTAAATCAATCGATTACTACTGAAGGCAAAAAAACAGGTTTCAGAAAAATTCTAGCGTTTTTTGGACCAGCTTACTTAATAAGCGTTGGCTACATGGATCCAGGAAATTGGGCAACCGATTTGGCCGGTGGAAGTCAGTTTGGTTATTCATTACTTTGGGTTTTATTGATGAGTAATTTGATGGCGTTGCTTTTGCAAAGTTTGAGTGCTCGATTAGGTATTGTAACCCAACGCGATTTGGCGCAAGCTTCGCGTGAAACCTACTCGCCATTTATAAATTATATTCTTTATTTTCTTGCGGAAATTGCTATAGCAGCTTGTGATTTAGCCGAAGTTTTGGGAATGGCAATTGGTCTGAATTTATTGTTTGATATTTCGTTAATTCAAGGTGTGATGATTACGGTTTTGGACACATTTTTATTATTGTTTTTGATAAATAAAGGCATGCGAAAAATGGAAGCTTTTATTATTGCATTGGTCGCAATTATTGGATTTTCATTTGTATTTGAAATGATTTTTGCAGAACCAGAAGTTGGAAAGGTTTTAACTGGATTAATTCCGAGTATTCCAAGTGAAGCTGCTTTGTATATTGCTATAGGAATTATTGGTGCTACAGTAATGCCGCACAATTTATACTTGCATTCGTCGTTGGTTCAAACCCGAAAATTTGATAGAAGTAAAGCTGGAATCAAGCAAGCGTTGAAATACAATTTTATAGATTCTACGATTGCATTAAATCTTGCTTTTTTTGTGAATGCTGCAATTTTGATTTTGTCTGCGGCAACTTTTTACAAAAACGGTTATTTTGAAGTAGCAGAAATTCAAGATGCACATCAATTATTAGCACCAATGTTAGGGACAAAATGGGCGCCAATTTTATTTGCAGTTGCGTTAATTGCTGCTGGACAAAGTTCAACAATAACAGGTACTTTAGCCGGACAAATCATTATGGAAGGTTATCTAAATTTACGAATTCAACCATGGGTTCGACGAATAATTACTAGATTAATTGCAATTGTTCCAGCAGTTATTGTGATTATGGTTTATGGCGAAAGTGTAACTGGAAAAATGCTGATTTTTAGTCAGGTGATTTTGAGCTTACAACTGGGTTTTGCTATAATTCCGTTAATACATTTTGTGTCTGATAAATCAAAAATGAAAGGATTTGAAATTAGTAAGATAACCCAAATTGCTTCTTGGGTCGTTGCTTTGATTATCGTTTCATTGAACGCCAAATTGGTTTTTGATGAAATAAGTGGTTGGTTGGAAACTTCGGATAATCCAATTGTTCTTTGGTTAACCGTTGTTCCGTTAGCTTTTGGATTTTTGATTTTGCTACTTTATATTGTTTTAAAACCATTTGTTACTAAAGCAAAACACGAAGTTGCAAGTCATTTGCCTCATAATTTTGAATTGAATTTTAATAAAGTTGCCACTTACAATAAAAAGAATATTGCAATTTCTGTCGATTTTTCGGATGCTGATCAAATTGCTATAAATTCTGCTTTTGAATTGGGAGGAAAGGAAGCAAATTACACATTAATTCACATTGTTGAAACCATCGGCGCCATTTTTTATGGCGAAAATATTGAAGACCACGAAACCACAATTGACGAAAAATTGTTGTTAGAATATAAAGAAATTTTGTCCAAAAAAGGATTTACTATTGCAACCCAACTCGGATTTGGAAAACCAAATAAAGCCATTCCGAAAATTGTAAACGAAGGAAATTTTGATATTTTGGTAATGGGAACGCATGGACATACTGGCTTTAAAGATTTAATTTTTGGTACCACAGTTGACAAGCTACGTCATAAAATTTCGATACCTTTATTCATTGTAAAAAATTAAATCAAAAAGTAAGCATGAAAAAAATACCAGAAATCACTTTGCTATTTTGGTTGATGAAAATTTGTGCTACAACTCTTGGCGAAACTGCTGGCGATTTGCTTTCTATGACTTTAAATGTAGGTTATGCAGTTAGTACAATTATACTAATTATTGGTTTTTTGATTACACTTTTTGGGCAACTTTCGTTAAAAAAATATGTGCCAGTAATTTATTGGTTAGTGATTCTTTCTACAAGCACTGCAGGAACAACTTTATCTGATTTTATGGATAGAACTCTTGGTTTGGGATATGCTACAGGAAGTTTAATATTGATTTCGTTGCTAGTTATTACGTTGTTTATATGGTATAAATTAGAAAAATCATTGTCGGTTTCAGAAATAAAAACCAAACGTGGCGAATTGTTTTATTGGGCAGCCATTTTAGTTTCAAACACTTTAGGAACAGCACTTGGCGATTATTTGGCAGACGATTCTGGATTAGGGTTTTCTGGCGGTGCAATTTTAATTGGAAGTTTGTTGCTAATTACAGTTTTAGCCTATTATTTTACCAAAATTTCTAGAATATTTTTGTTTTGGATTGCCTTTGTTTTAACTCGTCCTTTTGGCGCAACTTTTGGAGATTTACTTACAAAACCAATAGAAAAAGGAGGTTTAGATTTTGGAACAATTGGATCTTCTTTGATTCTTTTTTCGATGCTAATTCTTTTTATCATTTATGCAACAGTAGAAACTAATAACAAAAAAATTAAAAAATGAAAAAGCTCTTATTACTTCTGACATTATTATTCAGCATTTCGTTTTATGCACAATCAGAAATTAAAATCACATCTAAAAAATGCATTCCTAAAAAAGGATATCATTTGCGATTAAAAAATGTCATTAACGATTCGCGTTGTCCAGAAGGCGTAACTTGTATTTGGGCTGGAGAAGTTTCTGTAATTGTTGAAGTTTACGACAAAAAGAAATTTATTGAAGAAAAAACAATAACATTCAATTCAAAAAATAGAGAGGAAAATATTCAATGGTTTTCAACGTATTATTCGGGTAAAATTAAGTCGGTTGAAGTTGGTCCATATCCAAAAGAAGGTGTTTTGGTGAAAGACAAAAAAAAGTATATTAAGATTGTTTTTAACAATTAATGACAACCGCAATCGTCGTCACCACAATTTTTTTTTGGTTTCTTTTTGCCAAAAAACTTTTGATATAAAAAGGCTAATGCAATTACCAAAACTATGTAAACTAATATTTCTTGAATGTTCATAATTGTAAAGATTAAAAATAAATTCCGCCTCCAAGTGCAATAAAATTATAGGTTGGAGTTGCAATCTTTAAATGTTCAAATCCTAGTGCAAAAAAGTAATTTTTTCTGTGAAACTTACTTTGAATTTCAAATGCATTTACTGGAAATCCATTTATGCTGCTCCATTTTGCCGAACCCAAAAAGCTGATGTGATTTCCCATAAAATACTCGGCATTTAATCCATAAGATAATCCTGCTTTTTTTACTTCATTTCCAACATAAGTTGCGCCTAAATTCCATCCAAAGTTAAATTTTTCAAATCGAATTCTATCATAATTTAAGTTAAATTGAAATAAGGAAAGACGATTGTTTGTCTTGTCAATTTCATTAAATTCAAACAGTTGATGAAAATCGATTTGCAAATAAAAATATTGAAACGGACGAATTTTAGCTTTCAAATGGTTTCCAAACAAATTACTATCGCTGTAAACAAAACTATTTTCTATATCAAATCGCGCTTTATTTTTAGATACTGAATCCGAGTCTGAATTTTCAAAATTACCAGATTTTTCGTTGTAAAAAGGATAAGGAGTTAAGTTGCTGTACAAATGATCTTCATTTTTATAATCGCCAATAAATCCATATTTAAAGACACCTAAAGTGATGTCTAAAAAAATATCAACAAACAAATTTGGTTCGCCACTTGAAGATGATCTTGACGAACTAGATTGTGAAGTAGTTTGACTTTTTCCCGAATTGGAATTAAGCTCTTTTTTAGATTTATCTAATTTATTTTGTCCGAATAGTGATACAGAAATTAAAACAAAAAACAAGAATACTATTTTTTTCATAAAAATAACTTTCTACTATTGAATCAAAAACTGAACCAAATTATTTTAAGAATTGATATGCTAAAAGAGCTGTTAAGTAGGCAAAACCACTCATAAAGACCAATTGAATTATTGGCCATTTCCACGAATTTGTTTCTTTTTTTACAATGGCTAACGTACTTACACATTGCATTGCAAAGGCATAAAAAAGTAGTAATGAAATTCCTGTAGGAAAATTGAAAACTTTGCTTCCGTCAGCATTTATTTCAGCAGCCATTCGATTTTTTATAGTGTCTTCTTCATCGCTATGACTTCCTACGCTATAAATTGTGGCTAATGTTGCAACAAATACTTCTCTGGCAGCAAATGAACTAACAACAGCAATTCCAATTTTCCAATCATAACCTAGCGGTTTTATTACAGGCTCTATAGATTTTCCGATAATTCCAATGTAAGAATGTTCTAATTTATATTCAGAAACTCTGTCTGGAATTACAGAAGGATTTATTTTAATTTTACTTGAATAAACTTCATTTTCAATTATTTTTTGAGCATTTCCAAAATCTTTATCTGGCCCATGAGATCCTAAAAACCAAAGAATAATTGAGATTGCTAAAATGATTTTTCCAGCACCAAATACAAAAGCTTTGGTTTTTTCTAAAACGTTAATGGCCACATTTTTAAGTAATGGAAATTTATAACTTGGCATTTCAACTACAAAATAAGACTTTGAACTTATTCTTAATATTTTATTAAGAATATAAGCGGATAAAATAGCTACTCCAAAACCCAAAAGGTATAAAATCATTAATGTTAAACCTTGTAAACTAATGAATCCTAAGATTTTTTTCTGCGGAATGATTAATGCAATTAAAATGGCATAA
>JAIEMH010000220.1 GCA_019752245.1 Flavobacteriaceae bacterium | reverse complement strand
TCCCCATTAGATTCTAAATATTTTCTAACAGATCCAGCACCACCTAAATGAGCTGCCGCTAAAATACCTGATTCAGTAATTCTTACTCCATCTATAGTTTTACCTCTATACTCCTCAATAACATCTTTTAATTTGGATTTATTGATTTTTAAAAGTGCCACAAAAGCTTTCTCTTGTAAAGCTGGATTACTTAAAAATGCTGCATTATTATTGATTCCAATAAATCTTAACGCTGACGTACCAAATTGGTATTTACCTAAATAACCCAAAGAATTAATCATGTTATACCTTCCTTGAGATTCTTTAAAAGCAACCGCTTCTTTAAATCCAATAAAATATTTTCCGGTAAAAGGTATTTTGATGTTGATGTAATCGGAAGGTTTTTCTGAAGGAAATTGGTACAACAATTCTTCATTTTCGCTTACATAAAACCAATTATGATTTAAAGATTCAAGTGGTTTAAAAGCTGAACTAATAAAACCAACAATCATAACGATTCCTATATAAAACGACCATCTATTTATCATAAAGTGTATTTTCCAAGCGCTGTCACCATCTTGATATTGACGAGGCAAAGATACAACTTATTTTGAAATAAAATTGATAATCAACAAGTTAAAGTTTTCTAAAAGTAAAAACCATGCAATTTAACACGCTGTGAACCACTGAATTCAATCGCTGGAGCCGGAATTTTTATGGAGTTAAAAACAGCAAAAAAAGTCTTTAAAAAATGAGAATTGGTCTTAATTTTTGTCAAATCGGCATCCAAACTAAGATAAAACTGCCTTCTTCTTTTAGTTGCTGGGTAGGAAAAATCTACTACAGTTTCGCTTCTTCCGGTAACCATTCCATCGGCTCCATATCCCAAAGCTACAGAAAGCCATTTCGGAATTTTGGACTGCTTAAAAAAGGATTGCAAATTAGCCGAAAGCCAATAAGTTTGTCCGTTATAATCTTTAAATACTTGTTCACTCAAAGAAGCACCCAAAACATTTGGCCGCAAAGAAGCATAAGATGAAGTATGAAAAGAAAATTTAGGAACAATCCGCTGCTCTTTCCAAAGCAATTCTTGCGAAACATACAGAGCAGTTCCAGTAGCATTGGCTACAATATCGCCAGGTGATGCACCCCATTCTGTAGAAAAACCATCGAAGACCTCAACAACTGTCAGAAATCCAAAACCCAATCCTGCGCCATAAAGCAACTGACTTTTTCTATCACAACCACTCCATTTTAAAGTTTGAGCACCAAAACTACCCAAATGATAAGAAGAAAAAACATGTCCGGCTTTATCCATTTGCAACCATTCATCATTATCATTAATAAAATGAAAATTAGATTGTGGATAATCGGCATACCAAAGTTGGTTAAGCCCAACTAAAGCAACAGAAGCCAAAGCAGTTTCTGAAATAACAACGCCTTTAAGCCTCAATTTATTTAAAGAATCGGAAGGTTTTAGAAACAAATTAACGCCGCTTTGTGAAAATCCAAAACTGAACTTTAACACAAACAAAAAAAACAATAGGACTTTTGATACCTTCAAAATTTACCTGTTTGTTCCTGTAGTGTTCAACCAATCGGCATATTTTTTGGCATTTACTTGATGTTGTGCATAAGTAGATGCAAACTCATGATAGCCAAATCGTTCTACACTAGCGCAAAAATAAATATAATCGTGCTTTTCTGGATTTAAAACAGCATCAATAGCATTGATGTCGGGTTGCGCAATTGGTCCTGGAGGCAATCCAAGATTTACATAAGTATTATAAGGTGAACTTACAGTCAAATCAGCATACAAAACTCTTTTTATCACTCGATTAAAATCGTTGTCTCTCAACTTTAGTGAATAAATTACAGTAGGATCAGCCTGTAGCGGCATTCCTTGCTCCAATCTATTCAAATAGGCACCGGCAACTCTTGGTCGCTCGTCTGCTTTTACAGTTTCTTTATGCACGATCGAAGCCAATGTTGTAACTTCTGTTGGAGATAATCCCAGTGCTTCAGCTTTAGACAATCGATCTTTATTCCAGAATTTCTTATACTCTTCTAGCATTTTATCTCTAAACTTTTCTGCCGAAGTATTCCAATAAAACTCATACGAATTGGGCAATAAAACTGCAATTACATTCTCTTTTGTAAATCCGTTTTTCTTTAAAAAAGTAGAATCTCTAAAAACCGTAATCAACTGTAGCGAATCAGCCTCTATTTGTGAACCAACTCGTTGCGCTATATTTTCTAATCGTTCTTGGTTATTGAAAGCTAAGTTTACAGGAACATTGCGTCTTAATGAAGCTACCAATCCATAATTTCCCATTCCTTTTTTAAATAAAAATCGTCCTGGTTTTACATTTTTATCATAAGAACGTAGCGATGCCATCAGCTCAAATCCACTCATGTTTTTTACATAAGGTGACACTATTCGTTTGGCGTCTTCATAATTAGAACCTGTAGGGATTTCTACATAAAATTCGTTTTTTGAAAACTTAGTATTATCCAAAAAGAAATTAAAATAAACAAAGCCAGCAACAATAAAGAAAAGTGCTGAACCAATTAGTAATAGAAGTTTTATTTTTTTATTCAAAACAATATATTTTTAATGTTGATGGTTAATTAATTGAAAAACGGCCTCGTCATGAAAGGAATTATTGTTGAAAATCCAATCTTTTTTTACACCAATTTTTTGAAAGCCAAATGTAGCAAAAAGGTTTAAACTTGCTTCATTATCAACACCAATATTTGCATAAAGTTGGTGCAATTGAAGTTGCCTAAAACTGTAATTGATTAATAACTGCAATGCTTCCTTGCCTATTCCATTACCGCGATGGATTTCGTTTTGGATTAAAATCCCAATTCCTGCTCGATTATTTACCGGATCAAAATCGAATAAATCAATCAAACCAATAGCTTCAGAAGTACTATTGTTGCATATAGCCAACCTCAATTGCTTGGCTTCAAAAATATCTTGATGAGCATTTTCAAGATACTGACGAATCAAAAACTTGCTGTATGGTGTTTGTGTATTGCTAACATGCCATATAGATTCGTCGTTTTCTATTTGATAGACAAACTCTAAATCTTCGGGTTCTAGCGCGCGCAAGTATATGTTAGTTCCTTTTAATGTTAGCATCTTAAATTTCTATTACTCCTTCAAAAACAAAAGTCGCTGGGCCAATTAAAAAAACATGTTCATAACCCTGATCCGTTTTCTCAAAAGTCACTTTTAATTTCCCACCTTCAACATCCAAATTAATTGCGTTTGAAGTAGTTTTTCCGATAGCATTCATAGCTATAGCTGCAGCAGTTGCTCCTGTTCCACATGACAATGTTTCATCTTCAACACCGCGTTCATAAGTTCGCAATCTAAAATGATTGTCTGAAATCTGGCTTACAAAATTAACATTGCTTCCTGCTTTTCCATACAAATCTGAATATCGAATGGCTGCTCCAGCAGTTTTAACATCTTGTTGTTCTATATCGTTTACCAAAGTTACATGATGCGGTGAACCCGTATTTAAAAATACATAATCGGTTTCAATGTTCACCGAAGCCACATCTTTCATTTGTAGCGAAACCACCGAATTGGCTAAAACTGTTGCGTGATGCAAACCATCAGTTGCAAGAAAAGTAGTTTTATCGTTTATCACATTCAAACTTTTGGCAAAAGCTACCAAACACCTACCGCCATTGCCACACATCGAACTTTCGTTTCCATCAGAGTTGTAATAGACCATTTTAAAGTCATAATCTGGGTGATTTTCTAATAAAATTAATCCATCAGCTCCAATTCCAAAACGACGATCACACAATTTTTCAATGAGTTGTACGTCTTCTTTTGGGAACAAACCTTGACGATTGTCTAGCATCACAAAGTCGTTTCCAGTTCCTTGATATTTATAAAATTTAATTTGCATTTTAGGGTGTTATTGAAATACAAAGTTACAAATATTAATGAGAAGTTAAAGTGTGTTAAACGAGCGTTAAAGCATTTTTTTGAAAACAAAAATTATATAATTTTACTATCAAATAACTTAATTTAAAATGATTATGAAACGATTTTCAAGCTTATTTTTAGTAGCACTATTAAGTGGTGCTACAACTCTTGGTGGTTATAAATTATTTATTGAAAAAGATTTTGGAAAGAAATCCATCATCACACAAGCATCAGAAAATTATGGTAAGACAGTGGCAATGGGTGCCGAAAATATTGATTTTACTGCGGCAGCCGAAAACGCTGTACACACAGTAGTGCACGTAAAAAATGTCTCTGTAAGAACCGTTTACAATCCAATCATGGAATATTTTTATGGTTCTGGTCGTGGTGGTCAACAACAAGAACAAGTAGGAACGGGTTCGGGAGTGATCATTTCTGAAGATGGCTACATCGTTACCAACAATCACGTTATTAAAGATGCATCCGATTTAGAAGTAACTTTAAACAACAAAAAAGTATACAAAGCCAAACTTATTGGAACCGATGCCAAAATGGATATTGCCGTTTTAAAAATAGACGCTGACGAAAAATTACCGTATTCAACTTTTGCCGATTCCGATCAAGTAAGAGTTGGCGAATGGGTTTTGGCAGTGGGAAATCCATACAACCTAACTTCAACAGTTACCGCAGGAATTGTTTCGGCAAAAGCTAGAAATCTTGACACCAACGGAATTCAATCGTTTATTCAAACAGATGCTGCTGTAAATCCAGGAAACTCTGGCGGTGCTTTGGTTAACACTCGTGGCGAATTGATTGGAATTAATACCATGATTTCGTCTCAAACTGGTTCTTATGTAGGCTACTCATTTGCTGTACCAAGCAACATCACAAGAAAAATTATTGAAGACATCATGGAATTTGGTAATGTACAACGCGGTGTACTTGGCGTAGTAGGAAGCGAATTAAACGGTCCAACATCTAAAGAATTAGGCATCAAACAAACAGAAGGATACTATATCTCTAGTGTAATTAAAAATTCAGGAGCTGAAAAAGCCGGATTGAAAAAAGGTGATGTCATCATCAAATTAGACAACCAACCTATTACTACTTATCCTGAGTTAACCGGATATATCAGTACAAAACGTCCAAACGATAAAATTCAAGTAACAGTCATTCGCGATGGAAAAAACCAAGTAATACCGGTTAGTTTGGTTAAAAACGATGTCATCAATACCGATTTTAAAGGATTGGAATTAGAAAACATCAATGCAAATGATAAAAAAAGATTCAAGATTGATTATGGTGTTAAAATCAAAGAAGTCAATAACGACCGATTGAAACCATACCAAAACGAACTAAACGGAAGTATTATTCTAACTATTGATGGTGCAAAAGCAACCGATGTAGAATCGGTTTCCAAATTAGCCAACAATAAAGACGAAAATCAAGGAGTGAGTATTGAAATGATTAATAAAATGGGACAAATCATTAGAATCATTATTTAATAAAAATATTTTTCCGATTATAGAAAGCCATTCAATTATTGTATTGAGTGGCTTTTTTAATTACATTATAAAAAAGTTAAAATTTAATGCAGTTTGAATTAAATAGCTAATTTTACTGGCATCATGAGAATGAAGAACCATCTTATCGTTCTGTTTTTAGCTTTTGGATTTCTTTTTATTTCCAATACAAGTTTTGCATGCGAAATGAAATCTGAAAAAGCATGTTGCAAAAAAGAATCTTCCTCTAAAAAATACAACAAAGACTGTTGCAATAAACAATCAAAAGAAAAACAAAAAAGTTGCGGAGGAAAATGCGGTCATTCAAACTGCACAATCACATCTCCAAATTTTAGTTCAATTTTAAATAATGAAGTAAAATTTACTATAAATAATTTTACTTTTTCAACTGAGAAACAAAAATTTTATCACACTGCAACCGCCACTTCTAACGGTTTCTTTTCCATTTGGCTCATCCCAAAAATAGGCTAAACACCTTAGCTACAGCCATAAGTCTGTCTTTTTCAAAGTCTGTTTTACAGCAAAAAAATCATTTACATTTTAATCCAATTCTATTTTCAGAACTAGCTGTATTTGCTATAGTTACTGCTGTGTTTTAGGATTAATT
>JAIEMH010000252.1 GCA_019752245.1 Flavobacteriaceae bacterium | reverse complement strand
TATCGTATCTTTTGTCAGGACAAACACGGAGCATGCTATTTAAAAAACAAAGTTTTAGTAGATTTCTTGGCTTCCTAATATTTAAATGGACATTTTTCGAGATTAGTTTAGACTCGAAAATTGATTATTAAAATTATAACCATCAAATTTATCCCAAATACGTTCTCCAGTTAATCCATCTTCACCACCATGACCTAAATAATTAAATACTAACGCACCTTTTTCGAATGCGTTAGCAATATCTATGTTGGCTTGAGGATAACGATTTCCACCAGCAGAAGTTTGTTGTTGGTAGGAATCTAAAAGAATTTTTTTGAAGTTTATAAAAGGTTTCTGAGCATACAAAACATCTGTAAGACTATTTTGTTTAACTTGGAGAGAAGCATCTGGATCTTTATCGGCATCATCAGATATTGCTACATAATTATTTCTCCAGCTACCATAAGATTTTATATCATGATATTCAATTACTTTATTAACCATTTCTTCTGCTTGCTGTTGTGAAGAAACTAACATTCTACCTACTGCAATATCTGCTCCAAAAGGATAATAAGGATCGCCTTCGTTGTTGTCCATCAAGGCAAAAAAATCATCAGAAGCAAAAGACAACTCACCAGAGAAATAACTGTTTACGGCATGATATATAGGAACAACATTGGTATTATTTGGGATTCTATCTTTAAAATCAAATGAAGCGTCCCCAAATAAATTTAGATATTTTACTTTATTATTAGGCGAGGATGCATTTTGATAAACATATTTAACAAAATTTCTAATAGCTCCAATATCTTGTTTTCCGCCACCAAATTCTTGATAAATCACATCTAAATTAACCACTTTGACATTTAAATTGGAATAATTTCTATGAAAATTTGCCAGTTTTTCAGCCTGAGCATTAAGTGAACTTGGCGTAATAATTAGATAATCAATATCCTGAAAATTACCTTGAGAATCATTAAAAATAGTTCCCTTTATATTTTGATTTGTTACTGACGTATTTTGCTCTTTAGAAGGAGTATAAAAATTAGAAGGATCAATTGCAATGTATCTTTTTTCAACTCCTAAAGCAGATTTAAAGGAAAAAGTACTTTGATTTGAATTGATTATTGAAGTAACATTATAAATATCAGAAATATCCCAAACTTGAGAAATTGTTGATGCATTGCTAAATTGGTATTCTACAATACCGTTTTGATTAATAGCATTGTCATACTTAAAGCGAAACTGACTTCCATAACCTTTTAAATTACTTTTAGCTTTTATCGAAATATAATCTAAATAACCTTTAGAAGTAGGAACTCCATTATTGTTATAATTAAGTTTAACACTAAAGCTTGCCGCACTAGTAACATTAGAAACTAAAGAACCGTGAGATGCTTCAGCACCAGAATTAAGTGCAACATCTGAAAGATTTATAGTTCCAAGATTTAGAGAATTTACTGTTACAGAAAAAGAAGTATTAACAATAGAATTCCCACCTGTGTGAACAGTAATTTTAGAAGGAACTGATGTAACAATATTAGGAAAAGAAAAATCAAATGTTTGCTCATTATTTAAGCTGAAATTTTCACCAAACCAAATCCTTCCTAGTCTTCCAATGTTAGTTAAATCAACTTCATGAAATTGATAATCATCAAAAGTTGTTAAACTTAAAGTAGGACTTCCAGACGGCTGAACTGTTGTATTTATTCTTTTGCCATCATTAGTTCCTACCGTAATATAGTAAAAAGATTTATTGGAATACAAATTGAGATGAGTTTCGTTTTCCTGACTCCAATTGTCTAAACCTTCAGCATAAAATAAAATATAATCATCAGAATCAAAAGAACCATCACTCTGACCTATAACTTGAATTGCATTTTCTTCCAAATCATTTGGATAATAAACATTATTAGAAAGTGGCAACATCCTACCTCCATTTCCATATATCTGAATTTTAGCCGGATTAATATTATTAACATCAAAACCTAAACTTGCTAAAAAACTTTTAGTAATTACATAAACACCAGATTTTTCAACATAAACCCTATTCCATTTTCCAGATGAAAGAACAGAATTTGTAACATTGACAAGGTTTTGACTACTAAATTTAGAGTTAGTAGATGAATTATTGAAGGAATAAGTAAATGATTTAACTTTTTTATAGCCACTTTCATCTTTAATTATTGGAGAAAAGGCAATTAAACCTGATACTTGATCGCGTGTTATTATATTTTTTAGCGATGGATTAATGGTATTTTTAATATTTACTTTAGACAAATCGCCAAGTTGACTTTCACTAATTGACTCCAAAACAATATTTGTAATCTGAAGTGAATTCTCATCTAAAAAAGTTGTTAAAGGGATTTTTTTTGTAAATAAAATTACTTTTTTCTCGAAATCAAAATTATAACTATCCGAAGTGAATTGAGGAACATTAATATTAAAATCTCCAAAAGAATAATTGGTCTTTTCACTCCAATCAACAACAATTGAACCACTATGTTGTGCATTAACAAAGTGACAAATAAATAACAAAAGTAACAGCGCAATTTTTTTCATTGAATTTGATAACGTAAATTTATTCCAAATATTTCGAATTGTAAAAATAAAATTAATAATTAGTATATACAATATATAAAAAAAGTAA
Source organism: Flavobacteriaceae bacterium (assembly GCA_019752245.1). GTDB lineage: Bacteria > Bacteroidota > Bacteroidia > Flavobacteriales > Flavobacteriaceae > Flavobacterium. The sequence continues at coordinate 3,453 of JAIEMH010000252.1, read as the reverse complement.
ACGTTATCATAAGTAAACAAAAAATATTTTTACTATTATTTTAAAAAGATGTTGCAATTTCAAGGTTAATTCTTATATTGCGCCTCGAAAATTTATTACCTACTAAGAGTATGAAAGTAAACAAATCTATGGCAATCAGAGTATTACTAATGTTAGTAATGATGGCTAGTTTTTCAAGTTGTAGCAAAAAATCCAATTCTAAAGGTGGATCTAGAGCAACAGGTTGGAAAATTAATGACAAGAAAGGCGGATTTCAGTATGCTTCAAAATTCAAAAAGCAAGAAACTGGACCAGGATTAGTATTAGTTGAAGGCGGAACATTTACAATGGGTAAAGTTCAGGATGACCCGATGCATGATTGGAATAATACTCCAAATCAACAACACGTTCAATCGTTCTACATGGATGAAACTGAAGTAACAAATTTAATGTACATGGAGTATTTAGATTGGTTAAAAAGAGTATTTCCTCCGGAAGAAGATAATTATAAAAATATTTATGAAGGTGCTTCTCCAGATACATTAGTATGGAGAAACAGATTAGGTTATAATGAAACAATGACCAATAACTACTTGAGACATCCAGCATATGCTGAATATCCTGTGGTTGGAGTAAACTGGATTCAAGCAACCGAATTTAGTAAATGGAGAACAGATAGAGTTAACGAATCAGTTTTAGAAAGAGAAGGCTATTTGAAAAAAGATGCTAAAGTTTCGGATGTAAAAGCTGAAGCAACTTTTAGTACAGATACATACTTAGCAGCACCAACTAAAACATTTGGAGGTGACGATAAGATTGTATTAAAAGGCCCAAGAAACTCTAAGGCTGCTGGAAAAGGAGGAACAAAAGCTGCAGATGGAACTACAAAAGAAGCAAAAAATGTTTATGCTCAAAGAACATCTGGAATTATTTTACCAGAATACAGACTTCCAACAGAAGCAGAATGGGAATATGCTGCTGCTGCTGATGTTGGACAAAGAGAATACAACATCTATAAAGGTCAAAAAAAATACCCTTGGTCTGGAAGTTACACACGTTCTAGTAAAAGACAAATTAAAGGAGACCAATTAGCCAACTTTAAACAAGGAAAAGGTGATTACGGTGGAATCGCAGGTTGGTCAGACGACGGTGCTGATATAACAAACAAAGTGAAATCTTATGCTCCTAATGATTTTGGATTATATGATATGGCAGGCAACGTTGCTGAATGGGTAGCCGATGTTTACAGACCAATAATTGATGATGAAGGAAATGACTTCAACTACTTTAGAGGTAACGTTTATATGAAAGATAAAATCGGTGAAGACGGAAAAGCTGAATTAGTTACTGGAGAAACTCAAAAATTCGATACTTTACCTAATGGTAGAATTGTAGCAAGAAATTTCCCTGGACAAATTGCTCAAGTACCAGTTGATGAAAAAGAGACTTACTTAAGACAAAATTTCGATAAAAGCGACGAAAGAAACTATAGAGATGGTGACAAACAATCTACTAGATATTTTGACTTTGGTGGTTCAGAAGAAGGTGATGGTAAATTACCAGATGAAAAAAGAATGTATGATTCTCCAAAGCACAATGTTTCTACTGATAGCATTGGAAACATGATTCGTAAATTTGATAAATCAAGCAAAAGAACCACATTAATCAATGATGACGTTAGAGTATATAAAGGTGGATCTTGGAGAGATAGAGCATATTGGTTAGATCCAGCTCAAAGAAGATATTTTCCTCAAGATATGGCAACAGATTATATAGGTTTCAGATGCGCAATGTCTAGAGTTGGACCTAAATCTGACAAAAAGAAATCAGCAAGAAATAAAAGATAATTAATTTATCATTACAGTAATAAAAGCCCTTTAATTAGGGCTTTTATTTTTTAAAATAACTACACATATGAAAATTGAAGAACTACATAACATTTTTCTTAAAAGCGAAGGAATAGTAATTGATACCAGAAAAATTATTAAAGACTCTATCTTTTTCGCAATTAAAGGTGAGAAATTTGACGCAAACACATTTACAGAAGAAGCATTAAATAATGGCGCCTCTTATGTCATAATTGACAATAAAGAATACTTCATAGACCAAAGAACAATTCTTGTTGATAATGTACTTAAAACACTCCAAGAACTTGCAAAATACCACAGAACATATTTAAACATCCCTATAATAGCATTAACAGGAAGCAATGGAAAGACAACAACAAAAGAATTAATAAACCAAGTTTTATCCCAAAAATATAACACAAAAGCTACTATTGGCAATCTAAACAATCATATAGGTGTTCCACTTACACTTTTATCTTTTTCAAAAAACACTGAGATTGGAATTGTAGAAATGGGTGCCAATCATCAGAAAGAAATAGAATTCTTATGTAATTTAGCTAATCCTGACTATGGTTATATCACTAATTTTGGAAAAGCTCATTTAGAAGGTTTTGGAGGAATTGAAGGAGTTATTAAAGGCAAAAGTGAAATGTATAATTATTTGAATACAAATCAAAAAACTGTCTTTGTTAACCTTGATGACAAACTGCAAGAAGAAAAAACAAGAACAATTAAAAGATATACATTCAGCCAATCTCAGAATGATGACGCGGATATTAAAATTACTAAAACAACAGCAAATCCATTAGTAAGGATTGAATTTAATTATATTGAGATAAACTCAAATTTGATTGGACTATATAATTCAAATAATATTGCAGCCGCTATCACTATTGGAAATTTCTTTAACGTCCCAAATTTAGATATTAAAAAAGCAATTGAAAGTTACATTCCAGAAAACAATAGATCTCAAATCATACTAAAAAATTCAAACGAAATCATTTTAGATGCCTATAATGCTAACCCAACTAGTATGCTCCTTGCTTTAGAGAATTTTATTCAATTAGACAAAAAAAATAAAATTATAATTATTGGCGACATGTTTGAACTTGGAAATGAAAGTGATTATGAACATAAAAACATAATAAAATTTCTTGAAAAAATAGATGAAATAAATTGTTTCTTTATAGGAAATTACTTTTATAAAAATAAAATATCTAAAAATAATTTCTCTTTTTTTAAAGATTTTGAACAATTCAAATCATATTTGAATATTCATACACTTTTAAATAATACTATCCTAATAAAAGGCTCTCGTGGAATTGCTCTTGAAAGAGTATTAGAATTCATATAGACTATTCCTAATTCATAGCTTTCTAAATGAGAATTTTAATCATATTTCTATTAATGAAATTTAGATTTAAATCATTACTCTTAAAATCATTCAAGCTTACATAAATAATTAACTTTATTAAGTATCTAATTTAATTTTGTTATTTTCTTAAAAAAATAAATTCAATTCAATCATTAACAAAATCCATTACAAAAGAAATACTTAGTAATTATCTAAAATAAGAACAACAAAAAACCTCTATCAATTTAATGATAGAGGTTTTTAAAAAGAAAG
>JAIEMH010000106.1 GCA_019752245.1 Flavobacteriaceae bacterium | reverse complement strand
AACAATACTTTTAGGATTAGACAACAATAATTTTGCCCAATATTCACCATTTATTAAGTCAGGAGTATCAACTTGAAATTTAACATATTGCTCTTTTGATTTAAAAACACCTTTATCTACATTTCCATAAAGTGTAGTTTCATTTGAATTTAATTTTGGTTTTTCGTTATAAATCCTTTGAGAAGCAATTGGATTTCTATCTTTATCTAGTACCACATAATGAGGAATGTGTTTATTTTCGTCAATATGCAAATTTGGAATATCTATTGTAAATGCAGGTTGCAATATATTATTTAAGCCCCACAGTCTTCTTAATTCAGCAGTCAAACTTCCGGGCATTACACGCACATCACTACAAACTTGTGATAAAATTTCGGCAGTTTTTTTACTTATATAACGAGTGTCATTAAGCTGTCTTTCTATAAAATCATTTTTATCAAATTTGGTCTTTGAAGTAAATCGTTTTGCTTTAGGATATGGCAAAACACTAAATGCTCTTCTTTCAATTTCTTCCCAAGTTTTTGCTCCGCCCCATAAATTTACATCTTTATTTATTTGATAAAATTCATAAGGTGTACGCTCTCCTTTTAATCCATTAAATTTTGAATCACATAAGGTTTTATTTGCAAAACTATCGTCTAATGAAATACTTTTAGGAATTATATGTTCTATTTGTATTTTGTTTGCTCTTCCTAAAACATCTGAAATATTAATCGTTTTATTAGTGTATGGACAAACTGCAATAGTTCCTCTTTCTTGCATTTCTTGATACAGCAGTACTTTTTGAATATTTTCTTTACGATGTCTTAATGCGTATTCGGTTAATAGCTGTTTTGCATTTTCATTTTTAGCTGTATTTTGAGAGATTTTAAAAGTTAATTCTTGACGTTTAGTTTTGTTATTTTTTAAATCTCTTCCCAACTCAACTCTAATTTGGTCAAACTTACCTTGTGTACTAATTAATTCATTAATTAACCTTTTTACTTCATTTACACCTTGTTGAACTATTGGATTTCTTAAATTCTCAATATCTTCGATTTTATCTTTTTGTTTAACTTCAATTACTTCTTGACTATGGTGATATAGTTTTTTAAATCTAATGTCATCTTCAACAAAACCATATTTGTTTTCAATTAAATACTGTTTTATCTTTTCTATAGCTTCGCCTTCTTTGTTAGATTTATCTTGATTGATTTTCAATAAATCTTTTTCTAATTCCTTATGATCTTCTCTGTATAACTCCCATTTCTGACCGAAAGCATTTCTAATACCACCTAGAATGACAGCATCACTCAATCTTTTACCTTCTTTTAAATAGGGTAAAATATTTTTAATAGCTTTTAAAGAAACATTTGAATATCCTTCTTTTAGACTAACATTCTTTATTTTTTCAATCAAAACATCGTTAAAATCTATTTTTAATTCTAATTTATCAAACAAAAATTTCAAACGTTTAATGAGCACATCATTGTCCTCACAAAAATGAAATAAATGCCAAATACGCTCATAAACATATTCAACAATTTCAATATTATTAACATTTATGGTATATTCTTTCTCAAGTATTTCTTTGGAAAATAATGAATTTAGATGTTTTGTAGTGTAATTTCCATTAACTGGTGCGTCATCACCAAAATTAAAAGTTTCATACTCTAATTTTAATTTCTTCTTGATTTCTGGAAATTTGAAATTAGTGTCTTTAGAATTAATTAATTCTAATACTTGCAACCTTTGAGTTTCTTCTAACTTTTGTTTTTTTCCATATTCAATGTTATTAACATATCCATAGGCTCTGTATTCTTCAAACAAAGGATGTGATAGATGACAAGGTGTTTTTCCTTTTTGAATAAACTTTCCATTTTCATCTTTCAAATCTGGTTCAAAGCGACACTTGGCAAGCAATTTTTTTTGAGACCGCAACGGTCTTTGCCAAAATAAAACACTTTCATTACTTTTAAATTTAATAATTCCTTCTTCATCTTTTTCAATTCTTCCTCCTAAAAACTCTTTTAAAGGCATTTTTGAAATTACTTTTAAAATAAATTTTTCTTTGTCTGTATTAGATAACTCATCTTTAATTTCAATAACTTCTACATTATCTATACCTTTTATCTTTTTTAAATGTTCAATTTTACTGTTATTTCTTTTATTATTTAACCCTCCTTTTAGTAAAATCTTTTTCTCATTTAAGTAATCAATATTATCAAGTCCTAAATGTGGTGCTTGCCTATTCCATATTGCTTCAAATTCCGAAATATACATATCTCGCAATGTATATCGAGAACGAACTCTTAATTCATTTCCATTTTCATCTTGAATTATTTTATATGGCTCTCCTTCTGTGGGTAATATATCGAATAAATATTTTCCTAAAGTAGAATTTTGTATTTCTTTTTGTGTGTCCTCAATTCCTTTTACACCATCTTTTCCTTTGTAAATTTTACCATCATCTTTTCCTTTTCTATTGCTCAAAAAACCTCTTCTTTGAATTAAATGATATAAAACTCTACCAAATTCATATAGTGTTAAATCTTCATTTAATGCTTTATTCCTTAATTCATAAGGGTTTTGTTTTAACCAAATACAATAAGGATTATCATCTGTTAAAAAAAGCTCAGGTGACATCCTGCCTTCTTTCTTTTTTATCTTATCCCATTTACTCCAAACATCAAGTTCTTCATGTTTTAGAGGACACATTTTAAAATTAATAAGTGATCTTAATAGTTTAATTTTTCTCAATCTTTTTCTATAAAAACCTCTTCTAGTTTGTCTGCTTGTTCGTCGTTTTGCATTTTTACTTTCTTCCTTATCTCCTTTTCCGATAGTATCTGATTTAACTCCTTCTGGAAATATCCTAACTCCAGCATCAATAATTTTGTTACTTGAATCATCAACAATCGCCCAACCAATAGAGTTTGTTCCTAAATCTAATCCTAAAATTTTTGCCATAATAAATGTGTATTTAAAAGAGATTTGAAAGATAAATAAAAAATAATTATCCATTTTACGGTTTCCCGTAAACCAATTAAAAAAGTTTTTACTTACATTTGTAACTGATTAAAATTTCTAATCTTTAATCTTATCACAATAAGGCTATATGCCGTAGATGTAAATCTTTAGTCCTGCTTCGGTGGGACTTTTTTATTTTTAAAAAACATCAAAATGATAGCTGCATTGGATGAAATCGAAATAAAATTCTTCGATATGATTTGCTTTCATAAGCGATACAAAATCGTCTAGTAGGAGATTGAAATAATGCTGTATTACTTTGAGCTTGAATTCTATTTCTAGAATTTCTTTTATCTGGTCATATCTATAGCAATGATGTTGTTTGTTAAAATAGTATATTGTGTCATGAATTAAGATTTTGATTGTTTTTTTTAATTCCGTAAATAATAAATAGTAGTGCAACTGCAATATCAATGGGTATCCAGTAGTTTTTTTTGCTTAAGTAGATGGGTAATATTGTATTTAACAAAAGCATTATATAGATAAAGCTGATGCCCCAAAGGTTTACGCCTTTTTTAATTTCGAATAGAATTCCAATAAATGCACCGATAGTAATTGCTACGCGAAGGATGTTGTAAAAAACAATTGGTAGCTCTAAAACAGCTATTAACAATAGTAAAACACAAATAACAAATATATTTTTCATTTTTATTACTTTTTATTAAAATTTGATGATTTATTGCATGTAAACCATAATTTTGGTGTTCTTAAAACAGCTCTAAACAGCTGTATTTGTTAGTACGAAGCAAACTTAATTAGTAAAAAAATATTCCTTACGGGAAACCGTAATGAGGTAAAAAAAAATGAATATTAAAGTTTAAAAAAGTTCTCGATATATTTTTTGCTTCGTTTCTCTGCGCAAAAAACACTCGAACTGACGGTTGGAAATTCTGATTTTGATTTGTGTTTTATTTGAACTGACGGTTTAGAATAAGGTTCTTGATACTCCCGAAATTTCAGAACTGTTGCTTTTTGATGCATAAAAGCACTAAAACTGACATTTGGATTTTGGTTATGTGGTTTTCGATACCTTTTTTGCTCCGCTTCATAACGCAAAAAACACTCGAACTGATTCAAAATAATTAAGCCATCCCCATATCTTTGAGAATAGAAGTTAAATGATTCAAATAGTAGCAAAATCATTATTAACAGTGTTATAAAAGAGAATAAGTGTAATTACAAAAATCGGGAAATAGAATTTTAAAGTTCATTTCCCGAATTATTGATTTTAATTAAAATAGATGAATTATTGTATTATAATTATGGTGCTACTGGTGGTGGTGGTGGTGGAATTTGACCACCTTGACCACCTGTAGTATCAGCAGGCTTTTGAGTTGACCCTATTTCATTGTGATTGTTTGAAATGTTATTGGAATCTGTATTTGCATCTAAAGCATCGCTTGTGCATGAAACAAAAGTGATTGAAAATACCACTAGAGTTGCGAAAATTATTTTTTTCATAAGATTTAAAAATTAAAAAATTGACATAGTTGTGGCTTTTCGAGTCAATCTCGAAAGCGTTTTGAAACAGGGAATCTGTCTCGGGTTGAGTACTCAGATTTGTTTTTTTTTGGGAAGTAAAGTGCGCTATTACAGAACCTTTTCATCATACTTCCCTGAATAAAAAATCAGTTCTGTATAGCGTCACTTTTTGGAACTAGTTTTGTACATTTGTTCTTATCGCGAAATAGAGCAAGAACTAATTCTGAGGCAAAGGAATATGGTTTTTGTAGTAGTGTTTATAGGGAATTCCTGAAATTCCTAGTATTCCTAAAAATTCCTATTATGACCACAAAACATGACGCTCTTGAAGAGTATAAAAAAGCTATTAGAGTAAAATTTGAAGTAGAAAAGGGAAAAGAATATTCTAGTTTTTTAATTGTTCCGTCTAGAGCTCAATTGAGAAAATTATGTTTAGTACGTTTTAGAAATAACACTAAAAAAGATGACTTAAAATGTTTTGAATTGTTTTTGGGATTTGAATTTAGTACTGTAAATAAAAATAAATTACAATCGGCAACCGATAAATTTAGACCCATAGAAAATTTCTTAAAAGGTGAAACCGATATGTCGGATCCTGAAGCAATAAATATGGCAGCTATTTTGGTAGATTATAATCCTAGACCTTTTAATAAGTTTGCCAAGTTGGGCTCTAATGAAATTGTTGTGCAAGAATTGGATGATGAAGTACAAAACATCAATAGATTAATCACCAATGATGAAAAACCTGTTTTCGTTAAAAATAATGCTATTGTTGCACCATCATCAAAAGGAAATTTGAAAAAGAAATTAGGTGTTGGGTTGTTGTTAACTTTTGGTTTGTTTGGGGCTAAAAATATGATTTTTAAGGAAAAGCAATGTATGCAATGGAAAGAAGATCATTATGAGTTGGTGGATTGCCAAAGTAAGCAAGTGGGATTTGCTAATACCAAAATTATAAAGCCATACGATGCAATTGAATTTGAAAGAAAAGAATTGACAGTTTGCGACACAACAACGTTTTTTAATGGTAAAAAACCAGTTGTTTGGTATAGTAAAAAAGATAATGTAGTTCAGTTTTTTAATATGGATGGTGAAAACCCTGAAAACGATGCCGAACTAAAAAGAGTGTCTAAACATATTGTTAGAACTTATGCAAAATCCTTTGAATAGATTTCACCAAATAAATACATTCGTACTACTGATATAAGAAATATAACATTTCTTGAAAAGCAGATGGATTTTTCTATTTAATCATCGTATGTGAATTCTTAGTAGCAAGATTTTTCATACATACTTTACTAAGTTATAGCTTTAATTTCCATTTTGAATAAAACTACTCATTACTAACTATGTAACATGAAAGCTCATTATTAATCATTTTTGTTCGTTTAAGGAATTTTCAAATAGTTAAGTGATTAAAAAATGTTCATCACTAACTTTAACACATTACCTAATTGTCTTAAAAACTCCAAATTTTGATTCGAAAAAACGCTATATCGTCACAAGAATTTTTCACAAAAAAACCGTATTGTTATACTAAACGATACGGTTTTTGATTTATTTTTCTTTTTTTAAGTCTTCAGCAACTTTTTCTAGCT
>JAIEMH010000170.1 GCA_019752245.1 Flavobacteriaceae bacterium | reverse complement strand
ACCCTCTTTTTTTATTCCTCCAACTATCATTATGATATTTATCCGATGGCTTTCTGTTGATTATAAACCAAACGAAGTATCCAAAAAAGATAATCATCACGATTCCGATTATTATATCAATTGCTTTCATTCTTTCACTATAAATGTTTTGAATAATCTTCAGGTCTGTATGCATCAATCTCACGTAAGTATTGCTGTAATGCTTTTCGAGTTGAATGTCCGGTTATAAGCATTAATTTAGATTCTGCTTCATCTGGAGTAATTTCTTTTATAAAAACATTGTAAAGTTTGCTTATAAATGTATGTCGGAATGAGTACAAACCATAATCAACACCAAGGCCAAATTTATCTTTTATCTCCTTGAATTTTGTTGAATATTCATTTCTTCTATTATTTTCAGTCGCTGGCCAATGTTGACCAAATCCAGTTCTTCCAAATAAAAAGCTGCTTTTGTCAAAATTTCTCAAATCGGGTAAATCATCAATAAGTATTTGCGGAAGTATTTTTACTTTATAATCGTCAGTTTTTGTTTGCAATCTGATAGTTTTATCAACCAAATCAATATCTTCAACTTTTAATCGGCAAACTTCAACCGGTCTCAAGAAATTATAAGAAACAAATTTTACAAATAATAACATTAGTTGATCATTGGCTTCCATATACTCAAAGATGCTTTTTTCTTGAGTAGATGAATAGCTTTTATTTTTTTTGGGTTTAGATCCAATTATTTTAATTCCCTTTAAAATATTCACTGGTATGATATCGTTATCCTCAAGGACCTGAAATACTCCTAAAATATCAGTTCTAGTATTGTCTCTGTTTCGGGCACTTGTTTTTACAAGCACTTCATTTAAGTAAGTATTAATTACTTTTTTGTTGATTGAATTTATATCGCGCTTTTTAAAACTATTTTCATTTAACCAGGCTTCAAACTTTTTAATTCTATTTTTGAAATTTGAATATGAAACATCGCTGAGAACTTCTTTTTTCAAATCTAAAGCAAATTTAAAGGCTTCATCAATAGAGTATGATTTTGATTCCTCAATATTTTCATTTGCAGAAAACGGATTGAAACCATCCTTAAGCATGTCCGATAAATTACTTTTGATCTTCTTCAGGTATTCTAACCTTTCAGATTTATTTAAAGTTTTTGAACAATAGATATTATCCATTCGTTGTAAAAATCCTGTTTCTGGATTTCTAAAACTAAAATAGACATACCAATCTCTCTTCAAATCAAAATTGAAGTGCATTATTTTTGGTTCTGAATATTTTTTTTTGGTTGCCAAAACGTGTGATAAATCGTGTGAAATTATTAAGCGTTTTAATTTATTACGCATAAAAAAAGGGATTAAATAACTTCAATCCCTTATAAAACCTAATATTTTTAAAAGTAGCGAGAGAGAGATTTGAACTCTCGACCTCAGGGTTATGAATCCTGCGCTCTAACCGACTGAGCTACCTCGCCAGATTGTCGGTGCAAATTTCATTGCGGGTGCAAATATAAGACTAATATAAGATTGACCAAATTTTAAATCAAAAAAAAAATATTTTTTTTCAATAAGGTATTTTTAAATAAAAAATATATATATTTCGCAAAAATTAGAACATGGCACCAAAAATCCGTTACGAAATAGAGTTTCCTATAAATTCTTCGCCACAATTATTGTATCAATATATATCAACTCCTTCTGGTTTGCAAGAATGGTTTGCAGATAATGTGAATTCTAGAGGTGAATTTTTTACTTTTGAATGGGATGATTCTGAAGAAAATGCTCGTTTAGTTTCTAAAAAATCTGGAGAGAAAGTAAAATTCAAATGGCTTGACGAGAATAATAAGGATACTGATTATTTTTTTGAACTTCGAATCCTTGAAGATGAAATTACAAAAGATGTATCTTTAATGGTTATCGATTTTGCTGTTGAGGATGAGGTTGCCGAATCGACACAGTTGTGGGAAAATCAAGTTTCCGATTTAAAACACGTTATTGGATCTGCATAAAATCATTTTTTAAACTTATATTTGTCTCGTTTTTTAACGGGACTTTTTTATGATTAATTACAACGGCGAAATCCTCTCTTCTGATACAAATTTATCCAATTCTAATCGCGGTTTTCTTTATGGAGATGGTGTATATGAAACTTTAAAAATTGTAGACAATAAAATTCTTTTTTTTGAAGACCACTACTTTAGGTTAATGGCTTCTATGCGAATTGTAAGAATGCAAATTCCTAATAATTTTACTTTAGAATATATTGAAGAACAGGTTTTGAACTTGGCGCTTGCCAATAAATGTCAAGATTCTGCAAGGGTTAGATTTACAGTTTTTAGAAATGACGGAGGATATTATCTTCCAGAAACAAGGACAGTCTCTTATCTAATTCAAATGACACCTTTAGAAAATAAGATTTATTCTTTTTCTGATGCTGTTTATGAAGTTGATTTGTACAAAGATTTTTTTATTTCAAAGCAATTGCTTTCGACTATTAAAACTACTAATAAAATGATTAATGTTACAGGAAGCATTTTTGCGTCTGAAAATGATTTACAAAATTGCTTGTTGATTAATAATGATAAAAATGTAGTAGAAGCCTTAAACGGAAATCTCTTTATGTTGATGGGTAACAAGCTTGTAACTCCTCCAATTGATGAAGGATGTCTTAATGGAATTATGAGAAAACAAGTGCTTCAAATTGCAAAAAAAACAGATGGTATTGAAGTAATAGAAGAAGCAATTTCTCCATTTGATTTGCAAAAAGCAGATGAACTATTCATTACTAATGTAATTACAGGAATTCAACCCATTACAAAATATCGAAAAAAAGAGTTCAAGAATGATTTTTCTAAAGTGCTGTTAGATGGTATAAATGGTTTAATTTAGTATAGGATTTTCGGGTGCATTAGACCAAATGATGTATTCGCCACCTAGCTCTATTATCTTTTCCTTCCAAAATTGCTCTGATGATTTACTTAATATAGATGCTCTGTGATTATTTTTTGTTATAATCCATGAGCTGGCTTGTAATTCATCTTCGAGTTGATTTGCGCCCCAACCAGTATATCCTAGAAAAAAACGGATGTCTTCTTTGTTGATTTTTCCTTCATTTATTAAGCTTTTTGTTAATTCAAAATCGCCACCCCAAAAAATTCCATTTGAAATTTCTATACTATCGGTAATAAGTTCTGGAATTGTATGAATAAAATATAGATTGTCTTGCTCAACTGGACCGCCATTGTAGATTATAAATGCAGCTTCAATTTCTGGTAGTAAGTCGTTTATAGTATAATCTAAAGGTTTGTTTAAAATGAATCCTACTGAACCTTCTTCATTATGATCTGCCAATAAAATTACCGACCTGTTGAATGATAAGTCACCTATTATTGAAGGTTCTGCAATGAGCAGCTGTCCTTTTTGTAATTTTTCTGATATCATTTTTTAACAATTTTAACTAAAAGTACAAATAAAAGTTTAAAAACCAAATTTTATTGCAAAAAAAAACCACTCGCTTTAACGAATGGTTTCCTATATCAAAAATAAACTAGATTAGTTTACAGAACCTTCTAAGTCTGCTCCAGCTTTAAATTTTACTACATTTTTAGCAGCGATTTTGATTGTTTTTCCAGTTTGTGGATTTCTACCGTCTCTTGCAGCTCTGTTAGATACTGACCAAGATCCGAAACCTACTAAAGAAACTCTACCACCTTTTTTCAAAGTAGAACCTATGTTTCCTAAAAATGATTCTAAAGCTAATTTTGCAGCTGCTTTTGTAATTCCTGCATCTGCAGCAATAGCATCGATTAATTCTGATTTGTTCATAATAATAGTTATTAATTGTTGGTTAAACATTTTTGTTAATCAAAACAAATTTAGTAGAAAATACAGACTACACAAGTGATTGGGACGTTTTTTAACTAATTTGTTAATAAGTCGCGGTATTTGTTAATAAAACTAAGTGTTTGAGTTAAAAATTCCTATTATTTCAATGATTTCAATACCTTACAACGCTTTTGCCTCTTTTGAAAATGTCATTCCGTTTAATAATTCAGGTGCTGTCATTCTCTTTTTTCCAGGAAATTGGATGCTTTTTATTTCTAAAAAGGAATTTTCTAATGCAATCTTCATTTCTTTCTTGGTTGTAATGATGCTTCCTGTCTCAAAATCATGAGATTCTAACACTAAATTTGCTTCGTAAATTTTTACATTCCATTCGTTTTCTTCCTCTTTAATGTAGCACCAAGCACTTGGGTATGGAGACAATCCTCTTATTAAATTGTAAATTTCGGCAGCAGGCTTGCTGAAATCAATCTTACAATTCTCTTTATTCAACTTGTAGGCTGTTTTAATTTCTGACGAATCGGTTTGAATTGTAGTTGTAACTTCTCCTTTTTCAATTAATGATAAAGTTTCAACCACGGCTTCGCATCCTAGATTCATCAATCTATCGTGTAATTCACCAGCATTTTCTTTTGATGCTATAGGTGTTTCTTTACTTAAAATCATTGCGCCAGTGTCGATTTTATCGTCAATAAAGAAAGTAGTAACACCAGTTTTGGTTTCTCCATTTATGATTGCCCAATTTATTGGCGCAGCACCGCGATAATTAGGCAGTAGTGAAGCATGTAAATTAAAAGTTCCTAGTTTTGGCATTCTCCAAACTACTTCGGGCAACATTCTAAAAGCAACAACAACTTGTAAATTGGCATTTAAACTTTTTAAATCAGCTAGAAAACTTTCGTCTTTTAAGTTTGTAGGTTGTAACAAATTTAAATTATGTGCTAAAGCATATTCTTTTACAGCAGAATATTTTATTTTTTGTCCACGACCAGCTGGTTTATCGGCAGCAGTAATTACGCCAACAACATCGTAGTTATTTTTAATTATGGTGTCCAAAATGCCTACAGCAAATTCTGGTGTTCCCATAAAAACGATTTTTAATTTTTCCATTGTCATTACGAGGCTCGAAGCAATCTCTTTTTATATTAATTTTTAATTGAGTACTTATTGTTTGATTTTACGATTATACTATCGTTTTCTAATAAATTTTGAAGCGCAAAGATAACATCGTCTTTGGGATATTTTGTCAGCTTTTGAATATCTCTCGAATCCAATTCTTGAATTTTTAGTAATCCAATGATTTTTTCATGTAAGATTGCAAAATCGGTTTTAGATTTTTTTTTCGAAATACAATATGAACAAACACCGCAATCCTTATTAATTTTTTCTCCAAAGTACTCTAAAAGTAATTTGTTCTTACAGATTTTTTCTTCCTTTATATAGTGTAAAACCGATTTTAACTGTTCGGTCTTTAGTTTGTTTTGTGCTTCAAGGTATTTTGCAACTCTATTAATGGTTCGTTCGTCTTCGCGAACTTCATTAAAAGTAATGGTTGCATCGTTGTTTTTAGCGTGTAATTCTATAACTTGTTTCTCATGTAGTTTATGAAGAATTGCCAAAACTTTATTTTCTTCTGAATTGGATTTTTTTGCTATTAATGAAACATTGATAACCGATTGCGATTCGTAAATACCAGGATTGGTTCGTAAAATGGTTAAAACAACTTCTTCGTCCTGCGGATTTAAACTCATGTATCGAATCACTTCTTTAGACGGAATGATGAATTGTAATGAAATTTTCTCTGTAAATTCTTGCGATAAACTAATGATTCCTTGTCGATCAAGAAATTGCAATGCATTGTAAACTTTTAATACCGAAAAATTATATTTAGTACAAAAATGATTGATGTTAAAGCTAAATTTTTCATTAATACCTTCGCCATAAGCAATTTGAAAATAAGTACATATTTTTTTGAAGACCAAGTTTAAAAATACTTTATCTGATAAAATACTCATAAATTGTGCTTCAACATGTATTACATCTGACGGATTTGTCAGTAAAACTGCAAAGGCTTTTTCTCCATTTCTACCAGCACGTCCAGCTTCTTGATAATAATTTTCAAGGTTGGGCGGAATGTGTAAATGAATTACCGTTTTTACATTGGCTTTGTCAATTCCCATCCCAAAAGCATTTGTAGCAACCATCGTTTGTACTTTTTCGTCCATCCAAAGTTTCATGTGGTTTTCTTTGTCTTT
>JAIEMH010000142.1 GCA_019752245.1 Flavobacteriaceae bacterium | reverse complement strand
CATACAAGGCAAAAATGGCAATTTTTATTATTGTTGCCATGTTATGCCTTTATCTTTACAATTTCGATAAAAAAAAGAAATTGCAACGCGATAGCGTTGAGTTCAACTAACTTTTATTCACCCAAAATAAAAAGTATGGCAGGAGTTTATGGAATAAAAAATCAATCATAGTAGTATTTTATAGACTTCCATCAACAGTAACAGTTAAAACGCCCTTAACATCATACAGTACAGAATTAGGCTTCTTTAAGGAATCAAAATCAATTTCCATAAATTCCTCATGTGCAACTCCTAAAATTATTCCATCAAATTTTTGTTTAGGCAATTTATTTAATGACAAAATGTTATACTCACGCATAACATCTTCGGAATTTGCCCATGGATCATATACTGTAATGCGTACACCGTATGATTCTAATGAAGCTATAATATCAATAATTTTTGTATTCCTAACATCAGGACAATTTTCTTTAAAAGTGATGCCAAGCATCAATAAACTAGAATTCTTAATAGGAATTTCCTTTTGAATCATTAATTTGATTACTTTATTGGCTACATAGTCTCCCATACTATCATTGATTCTTCTCCCAGATAATATAATTTCAGGATTGTATCCTTTCTCTTGTGCTTTTTGAGCTAAATAAAATGGATCGACCCCAATACAATGACCCCCAACCAAGCCCGGTTTAAAAGGCAAAAAATTCCATTTAGTTTGTGCTGCTTTTAGTACATCGCTTGTATTAATGTCTAATAAGTCAAATATTTTAGCCAATTCATTAACGAAAGCAATGTTAATATCTCTTTGTGAATTTTCTATTACTTTTGCAGCTTCGGCAACTTTTATAGTAGGTGCTAAATGAGTTCCGGCAACTATTACCGTTTTGTACAAATCATCAACTTCAATTCCAATTGCGGGAGTAGATCCAGAAGTTACTTTAAGAATTTTTTCAACAGTATGATGCTTATCACCCGGATTAATTCGTTCTGGTGAATATCCAACAAAAAAATCTTTATTGAATTTCAGACCACTTATTCGTTCCAAAACCGGAACACATTCCTCTTCAGTAGCGCCTGGATAAACTGTTGATTCATAAATTACAATAGCACCTTGTTTCAAAACTTTCCCCACCAGTTCACTTGCTTTGTATAAAGGTGTTAAATCTGGTTTATTGTATTTATCTATAGGAGTAGGAACAGTTATTATATAATAATTGCAATCCTTAATATCCTCAATGTTAGAAGAACAATACAGGCCCAATAAATGAGTGGTGTCTGGTTGAAGCACAGATAAAAGTGCATCCCTATTGATCTCTTTAGTGACATCATTGCCATCATTAAGATCTAAAATTCTTTTTTCATTAATATCAAATCCTATTACAGAATATTTGGTAGCAAAAAGCCTTGCTAATGGCAATCCAACATAACCAAGTCCAATAATAGCAATTTTCTTATTCATATTTTATGTTTTATATTTAGTAAAAGTTTTAAAAAATTCACGGCTTCGCCAGATGAGTCACACAAGTAAATCATCTTCACATTTATATTTTATTCTATTTAATAACTAATTGTAACTAACAATCCCAACTGCTCAAGGGCAACTGTAACATAGTTAGCGCTTAATTTTATAACTGTACCTTCTTTACTTTGAAAAGGACCTTTGTCAATAATCAATCGCTCACCTATTGATAAACGCTCTACCTTTACAGTCAAACAAGATTCTTTCAACGAATCCCTTAATGCATTAATCTCTTTATCGCTTACCAATGCCGGTTTACCTAACCAAAAAAGATAGCGTACAACTCCAGGAACATCAAACACTTTCGATCGATTCGCAAAATCAATACGCACAAAAACATATGATTTTATTAAAGGAACTGAAACTCTTTTTTTTCTATCTGACCATTGCCTTACCTCTTCTACAACAGGACAATACGCGTCAATATCAAGTGCCTTAAGACGTTCAAGAACTTTCAATTCCTGCTGAGGCTTAGTATATAGAACGAACCAATTCATTTTATAATTTTTCTTATTTATTAGTTTCACCATCAAAATATTAAAAAAGCTAAAATGATTTTTCTTAATAATGATAATATCTTTAACGTAAAATGAATTATTTATCCATTTCAATCAAACTGACTAAATATTCTTGATCAGATTTTGTATTTTCCTTTAAAATATTTTTATTCTCAATAATTCTTTGCAACAAAAAAATAATATCATTCTTTATTCTTCCATAACTATTTTTTTTCTTTTCATCCGAATAAAGAGAGAGCTCTTGCTCATAAACCAATAAAGATTTATAGTCATCAATAACCTGAAGATAAGCTGCAAAATGCGTCTTAGATAGTATGGGAACGTTATACATTACAAATTTTTTTATCAACAACTCATTTATTAATTATAGTGAGACAAAATTGAGAATCATACACCATAAAATAGTCTTGAAAGTAATAAATGGAATTAATAAGGGAATATTTGAAAAAAATTTGATATTGATAATTTTAAAAAAAAAAGAATTTTTATAGGAATTATCAACCAAAAAAAAAAAAAAATTAGCAAACAAGCTAACACTTGTTCATTAAAAATCAAAAATAATTTAAAATAATTTAAAATAAATGCTAAAGCAATCTTAACTAGACATATAAGATTCTATTTTTTTTTAAAACTAATTCAATAAGTTTTTTCAATTTGTTAAAGAAAATTAAAAAGATAATATTTAACTACATTTGAATAAAAAAGCAACAATCTATAATTCTTAAAAAATCAATATTTAACAAAGCGGAATTCTAATTAAATTGAAGGTAATAATGAAAAACACATATTACATATATAGTCACACATATTTATTAATACATTAAAAAATTCACAATTAAGTGATATTTGTAAAAATATTAAAGCCCCATAATATGAAAATAAATTTACTTTTTTACAAAGTTGAAGACAAAATCACTAATGAAATAAAAAACTTTTCAAGTTCTTTTTCAAACTGTCATCTGACAATGCAAACTGCTGATTCCCTCAAAGAATTGCATGAAATTTACAACGAAGGTAAATGCGATATACTTTTTTTAAATATTTCATCTAACGTAGATTTAATTTTAAATTTTTTGTGTGAAAACAACCTAATTTTAACTAAGGTTATAATATATTCAAACAACAAAAATCATGTTTTTGATTTTGTTAAATGTGATATATTCGATTTTATAGAAGATCAAGTTGCAACAAGTATTCTATTAACTTGCATCAATAAATGCGTTAATAAAATAATGGCCGAAAACAATCTATTCCAGCTAAGGATTGCTGAAGCAAAATTTCAAAAATTTATTCCAATTAATTCTACAAAAAAAATTGAGCTTATCAAACTTGAAGATATAATTTACCTTGAGGCAGACGGTCGTTACACCGTCATATATTTAACCAATGGCGTTAGCAAAATGGCCAGTAAAAACTTAGGAGAGTTTCAAAAACTACTAGATCCTGACATCTTTTGCAGAATTCATCACAAATTTATAATCAACATGAACAATCTATTAAACATAGTAAAATCTGATGGTTTTTATTGTGAAATGACAAACAATAAAAATGTTCCTGTTTCAAAAAGAAAGTTAGATGATTTGAGCTCAGCTTTAAATATTGGAAAGCATTTAAATTAAATAATCTATCTCCAATTAATACAACCTTCTAATCAAAATCTATATGAATAACACTCATATTATTTAACCTTGCCTACCAATATCATAGTAATAAATAGTAATAGCAACTTCATAATAAATTAACTAAAGTATTATTGGAGACAATTTATTCCATTTGTTCAAAAATTTTAATCACTTATTACTAAATTAAAAATAGCAATTTAGAGCCACTATACCTTTGTGTTATAAAACTAATAAAGGTGAATAGTATAGTGAAATATTTAATGAACACAAACCATATCCAACAAGAATATTGGTACTTGGCATTTTTCATAATCTCTTGGATCATCAGTTATATATCCTTTCCTGTAATCATAAAAATATCAAATGAGAAAAATTTATTAGCAACTCCAACGGAAAGGAGCTCTCACATAAAAAAAACACCAACATTAGGAGGCGTCGGCATATTTATAGGATTCATTCTAGCCCTTACAATGTTTGGAACAATTTTTAAAAATATTCACGCCTATCATATAATTGGATCAGTTGTAGTACTCTTTTTTTTAGGTCTCAAAGACGATATATTAATTCTATCCGCTAAAACAAAGTTTATTGTACAGTTTTTAGTGGCTCTAATACTGATTTTGAGTACTAATTTAACAATAAATAATCTTTTTGGATTTTTAAATATTTATGAAATTACTGAGTCGTATGCTATAGCGATCACTTTGTTTACATTTATACTAGTAATAAATGCATACAATTTAATAGATGGTGTCGATGGATTAGCTGGCACAATAGCACTCTGTTTTTTACTTTTCAGCGCTGCAATTTTTTATAATGCAAACCAAATACTTATGTGTATTGTAGCACTAACTCTTATGGGCGCAATAATTGCATTTCTACAATACAATTTTTCAAAAAATAATAAAATTTTCATGGGAGATACGGGTTCTATGATAGTCGGCTTCCTCTTATCTTTCTTGCTAATAAATATACTACAGATAAAAGATATATGGATTCTTAACTATTACTATAAAATAAATCCTGTTTTAGTAATCGCATTAATGTTCTATCCATTATTAGACACTACTAGAATTTTTTTTATTAGAATATTTATTTATAAAAAAAGTCCCTTTGTTGCAGACAGAAATCATATACACCACAGACTTTTAGACTTAGACTATAAACATTGGCAAATTAGCGCTTTCATTGGACTTACAACGTTAAGCATCGCTACTATAAGCATCGCCATCAACAAAATTAATATTCACAACCAACTTTTAATAATTATAATATTGGGAACAACAATTTTTTCATTACCTCTATTAGTTCAGAAAATAAAAAATATGAATCTAAATATTTTTAAAAACGGTACCTTTTTTCTTTTGCTACTTATAGCAGCAGGAAATTTACAATCTTGTACATCAAAAAAAGAAATATTATATTTTCAATCTCCCGCTAAAAATTCTTTCGAAGGAAACAAAATAATTGACCAAAAAATAGAAACAAACGACATCATAAGCATTAGAATTAATTCTTTAGATATAGAATCATCAAAAATTTACAACATTGACTTACTTGAAAGCTTATCGGTAACAGGGATGCAACCGGATGTAATGAAATTAAAAAATTATTTAGTCAACAATCAAGGTGAAATAATCATACCTGTTCTAGGGACTGTAAAAGTTTCAGACAAAACAACAAATGAACTACAACAATTCCTCACTAAAAAACTAATCGATGAAGGACACTTAAAAGAACCAACAGTAATTGTGAGAATAATAAATTCTAAAATTACAATCTTAGGTGAAGTCAAAAACCCTGGTACATTTACATTCCCTGAAAAAAACCTAACATTACTTCAAGCTCTCGGACTTGCAGGTGACCTTACTATTAATGGCAAACGAAATGATATCATTTTAATTCGACAAGAAAACAATACTAAAACCATTCATCACATCGATGTTACTACAAAAGATTGGATGGAATCTGAACTATATTATATAAAGCAAAATGATGTAATTGTAGTAAACCCCAACAATGCCAAAATTAAATCTGCTGGAATAATTGGAAACGCTGCAACGCTAATAACAGCGATTTCATTAGTCCTTACCGGAATTTTACTATTAAAAAATTAATCCATGGACGATCAAATTTTCGAAGAACAAATTGATGTTAAAAAAATATTTTTTAAATATAGTTACTATTGGAAATATTTTCTTTTTTTTACAATTATTTCATTAACATCAGCATACCTCTACATAAGATACACCAATCCTGTTTATTTAATCGAATCTAAGGTTAAACTTTTAGACGAAAATAAGGGACTAAAATTACCCTCTGAACTAATGAGTCTTCAATAATTACTTCTTGTGATGTTTTTTCATCGTTTGCTAATTCTCCTAAACCTAATGACAAATGCCATTTTAAACGGTTTTCTTTCCAGTATTCGTACCATTTCAT
>JAIEMH010000360.1 GCA_019752245.1 Flavobacteriaceae bacterium | reverse complement strand
AGCAGAAGGTTTTGAGCTTGTGGCAAGATGTCGCTACTTTCAGACGACAGTTCGCAGACCTCAAGATGAACACGGAAAAAGAACTGGTCACCGTCAAAAGTAACATTTTACAAAGTCATTAACTTTAAAATCTTCTTCTTCTTTTTTGATTATTAAAACAGGAACATCAGAGTTTCTAACTACTTTTTCTGCATTTGAGCCAATAAACATTTCTTTATAACCACTCGCTCCATGTGAGCCCATAACTACTAAGTCAACATTGTTTAATTGGCTTATTTTTAGAATTCCATCAAAAGCTAATTCAAATTGAACAACTTCTGAAACTTTAATGCCGTCTAAATAATCTTCGTCCATTAAATCTTCTAATCTTTTAATTGCCGCATTCTTGAAAAACATGATTTCAGGAATGTCAGATCCTACTCCAACAGCATCACTAGCTTGGTGAGGTAATTCAAGCATGTGTAAAAGTATGATTTCACCGTTATTTTTTTTTGCAATTTGCGCAGCAACTTTAAGTGCGTATTCGGCGTGCTGTGAAAAGTCAGTAGGTATTAAAATTTTTTTCATGATTGTAAAAAAGATATAATTTTTGTTGTTTGTCTGTTAATAAAGCATAAAGATATAAAAAAAATATAAAAGCCAATGATTTTTTAATATAAAAAAAAATTTCTATCTTTGCACCATTATTAAACAGAAATGAATTAATGAGGGAAGCAATGCTTCCCTCTTTTTATAAAATTATGACTTTTAAAGAGCAGGTTTTAAAACTTCTAGAGGACGCTTTGTTAGATAAGCCAGAAATATTTTTGATAGACTTATCAATTTCAGATACTTACAAAATTATTGTATCTTTGGACGGTGATAAAGGAGTAAGTCTTCAAGATTGTATTGATATTAGTAGATTAATAGAAAATTCATTAGACAGAGAAGAGCACGACTTTGCGCTAGAAGTGGCCTCAGTAGGTGTTGGTTCACCATTAAAGTTGGTTAGGCAGTATGTTAAAAATATTGGTAGAACACTGATTGTTAAAGTTAATAATGAAAAAATTGAAGGTGAATTAGTTGATGCTGATGATGTAAATATTGTTTTAACTTGGTCAGCAAGAGAGCCAAAGAAAATAGGAAAAGGTAAGGAAACTGTTCTAAAACGACAAGAAATACCTTATAGTGAAATAAAAGAAGCAGTAGTTACGGTAAATTTTAATTAAAATAGAATAATGGAGAATATTGCATTAATCGACTCGTTCTCGGAGTTTAAGGATGATAAACTTATTGATAGAGTAACGCTTATGGCGATTTTGGAAGATGTTTTTAGAAATGCTTTAAAAAAGAAGTACGGTTCTGATGACAACTTTGATATTATCATAAATCCTGATAAAGGAGATATGGAGATTTGGCAAAGAAGAATTGTAGTTGCTGATGACGATTTAGATTTAGAACATTTAGAAATTACTCTTTCTGATGCAAGAAAAATTGAGCCAGATTTCGAAATTGGTGAAGAAGTTTCAGAAGAAGTAAAATTGATAGACTTAGGAAGAAGAGCTATTTTGGCATTACGTCAAAACTTAATCTCTAAAATTCATGAGCACGATAATACTAATTTGTATAAACAGTTTAAAGATATTATAGGTGAGATTTATACTGCAGAAGTGCATCACGTTCGTCCAAGAGTTGTAATCTTGGTTGATGATGAAGGAAATGAAATTGTTTTGCCAAAAGAAAAACAAATTCCTTCTGACTTTTTCCGTAAAGGAGATAACGTAAAAGGAATTATTGAAAGCGTTGAATTAAAAGGAAATAAACCTCAAATTGTCATGTCTAGAACTTCAGAGAAGTTTTTAGAAAAATTATTTGAACAAGAAATTCCTGAAGTATTCGATGGTTTAATCATGATTAAAAAAGTAGTAAGAATACCAGGTGAAAAAGCAAAAGTAGCTGTAGATTCTTATGATGATAGAATCGATCCTGTTGGAGCTTGTGTTGGTATGAAAGGATCGCGTATTCATGGAATTGTTCGTGAATTAGGTAACGAAAACATCGACGTAATCAACTACACAACTAATGCTTCGTTATTAATAACTAGAGCACTAAGTCCTGCAAAAGTATCTTCTGTAAAAATTAATGAAGAAACCATGCATGCTGAAGTATTCTTGAAACTAGAAGAAGTTTCAAAAGCAATTGGTCGTGGTGGACAAAACATTAAATTAGCAGGTCAATTAACAGGTTACGAATTAGACGTAATTAGAGAAGGAAGTACAGTAGAAGATGATGATGTTGAGTTAACAGAGTTTTCAGACGAAATTGATGCTTGGATAATTGATGAATTTGCCAAAATTGGTTTAGATACAGCTAGAAGTATTTTGAAGCAAGATGTAGCAGATTTAGCAAGAAGAACTGACTTAGAAGAAGAAACAATACAAGAAGTAATGCGCATATTGAAAGAAGAGTTTGAAAACTAATTTTTTCACCCCAAAATAAAAAAAAGAAATTATAAAAGATTTTATGTCTGAAGAAAGAAATATTAGAATAAACAAAGTTTTAAGGGAATTAAATATTTCATTAGAAAGAGCTGTCGACTATCTTAAGGATAAAGGTATTGCTATAGATGCAAATCCAAATGCTAAGATATCCGATAAAGAGTTTGATATTCTACAAAATCAATTTGCTGGTGATAAAGGCAACAAGGAAGCGTCTAAAGGTGTTAGCGAAGAAATAAAGAAAGAAAAAGAAGCACTTCGTCTTGAAAGAGAAAAAGAAATCGAAGACAAGAGAAAGTTAGAAGAAGAGCGTCTAAGACTTGAGGTTATCAAAGCTAAAGCTACCGTTTCTGGGCCTAAACAAGTAGGTAAAATCGATTTAGAGCCTAAAGCTCCAGTATCCAATAATAAGATTGAGCCAGCAAAATCTCCAGAAATTAAATCTCCTGAAGTAAAATCTCCAGAAGTAAAAGTTGCTGCTGAAGTAGTTGCTGAAGTGAAGACTCCAGAAATAAAAGTTGAACAAAAGAAAACACCTGTTATTGAAAAAGTAACTCCAAAGGTTGTTGTTAGTGAAGTTCCAAAAGTTGAGAAAAAAGAAGAAAAAGTTGTTGAAGAGCAACCTGTAGCTGATGAAACTCATACTACTCAATACCAAAATCTTTCTGGTCCAACACTAACGGGTCAAAAAATCGATTTGTCGCAATTCAATAAGCCTAAAAAGAAAGTTGAAACGCCTAAAATAAATAGTGGCAGTAAGGTAAATCCTGATCCTAATAAAAATAAACGTAAAAGAATTCCGCCAAAACCAGGTGAAACTCGTCCAGGAATTTCTGGAGGAAATAATGCAGGTGGTCAAAACAGACCAGCTGGCACAGGTGGAAATAAATTTGTAGCCAATAAACCTGGAAGTGGAGGTTTTCAAAAAGGGAATAGACCAGCAATTGTTCAAAAAGTTGAGCCTACAGAAGAAGAAGTTAAAAATCAAATTAAAGAAACTCTTGAAAGGTTGCAAGGTAAAGGTTCTAAATCTAAAGCCGCAAAATATAGAAGAGATAAAAGAGATACGCACCGTCAACGTTCAGATGATGAGCAAAGAGCATTAGATGAAGGTAGCAAAACAATAAAAGTAACTGAGTTTGTTACTGTTGGTGAAGTAGCAACCATGATGGATGTGCCAATTACTAAAGTTATTGGAACTTGTATGTCATTAGGAATAATGGTTACGATGAATCAACGTCTTGATGCAGAAACGTTAACAATTGTTGCTGATGAGTTCGGATTTGAAGTAGAATTTATTACTACCGATATTGAAGATTCAATAGAAGTTGTAGAAGATAGAGTTGAAGATTTAGTTACAAGAGCACCAATTGTTACTGTAATGGGTCACGTTGACCACGGTAAAACATCGTTATTAGATTATATTCGTAAAGAGAATGTAATTGCTGGTGAATCTGGAGGAATTACACAACATATTGGAGCGTATGCAGTTCAGTTAGATAACGGACAAAAAATCACATTCCTTGATACACCTGGTCACGAAGCGTTTACCGCTATGCGTGCTCGTGGAGCTCAAGTTACGGATATTGCTATCATTGTAATTGCTGCCGATGATGACATAATGCCACAAACAAAAGAGGCAATTTCTCATGCGCAAGCAGCGAATGTGCCTATGATTTTTGCGATCAATAAAGTGGATAAAGCACATGCTAATCCTGAAAAAATTAAAGAAAAATTAGCAGCTATGAATTTGCTAGTTGAAGATTGGGGTGGAAAATATCAGTCACATGATATTTCTGCAAAAGCAGGAACTGGGGTAAAAGAATTACTTGAAAAAGTATTGCTTGAAGCTGAAATTCTTGACTTGAAAGCCAATCCAAATAAGCCAGCTGTTGGAACAGTTGTAGAAGCTCAATTAGATAAAGGTAGAGGTTATATTTCTACAATATTAGTACAATCTGGAACTTTGAAAGTTGGGGATTATGTATTGGCTGGTAAAAATCATGGTAAAGTTAAAGCTATGCATGATGAAAGAGGTCATACTATAAAAGAAGCTGGTCCATCAACTCCGGTCTCAATATTAGGATTGGATGGAGCATCAACTGCTGGAGATAAATTTAACGTTTTTGAAGACGAAAGAGAGGCGAAACAAATTGCTGCTAAACGTACTCAATTAATGCGTGAGCAATCTGTTAGAACGCAACGACATATTACTCTTGCAGAAATTGGACGTCGTATAGCGCTTGGTCAATTTAAAGAATTAAATATTATTCTTAAAGGTGACGTTGATGGTTCTGTTGAAGCACTTTCCAACTCTTTTGCAAAATTATCTACCGAAGAGATTCAAATCAATATTATACACAAAGGTGTTGGAGCAATTACTGAAACTGACGTTATGTTAGCTTCTGCATCTGATGCTATTATCATCGGATTTAATGTTCGTCCTGCCGGAAATGCTAGACAACTTGCAGATAAAGAAGAAATTGACATCAGGAACTACTCAATTATCTATGATGCAATTGATGACTTGAAAGATGCGATGGAAGGAATGTTATCTCCAGAAATGAAAGAAGAAATTACTGGAACAGCTGAAATTCGTGAAACATTCAAGATTTCAAAAGTTGGAACTATTGCTGGATGTATGGTTACGGATGGTAAAATCTTTAGAAATTCTAAGATTCGTATTATTAGAGAAGGCGTTGTAATATTTACAGGTGAACTTACAGCTCTTAAACGTTTTAAAGACGATGTTAAAGACGTATCTAAAGGTTATGATTGTGGTATTCAAATCAAAAACTACAACGACATAGAGCAATTAGATATTATTGAAGCTTACCAAGAAGTAATGGTTAAGAAAAAATTGAAATAAAAAAAATCCCGAAGTAATTCGGGATTTTTTTTTGATTAAAATTTATTTAATAGGTTTAATTAAAATAGCATTAGGATATTTTTTCTTTAGATTATTCAAATTTCTCTCTGCCTCAATTCTAGTTTTAAAATTTCCAATCCATACTTTGTACATTGGGGTACTAAAAACTATCGTTGCATCGTAGTTTTTATTGTCTTTTTTAAATTGAATTAATGTTTTTTTAGATGCTTCACTCGTGCCATTAAATATTTGGATTTTGTATCTGTTATTTATTGTTATTGAAGAGTTTACTTTTCTTTTTTCGTTTAAAAGTTGTTCAAATTTAGGGTCTTGATTGATAGTTACACTTTGTGCTTTAATACTGTTAAAATTAAAAATAAACAAAATAATAATTGCTTGTTTTAGACCTTTTTTTTCTGTTAAAAATTTCATAATGGTTTGATTTTAATGCAAATGTAATACATATATCATGATGCAATATTAAAAAAATTATTTAGAATTAATATAAATTGATAATTAAGATATATTTAAGGTTTTGAGAATAGCTCATAAATCGTATTTTTGCTCAAGTTTTAAAAAAAGAGTATTGAGGTTTTCTAAGACAATAGAAAAAATCATACCACAATTTAGTCGATAATCATTTATAATATGAAAAAAGTGGGTAACCATAGTTCGATTTCTAGAATTTATTCATTTGGATTAGCTTTAATGCTGACCATCTCAATGTCTTCATTTGCTCAAGAAACTGCTGCTC
>JAIEMH010000077.1 GCA_019752245.1 Flavobacteriaceae bacterium | reverse complement strand
GTAATCGTAATAGATGATTTTTTCGCAAGTAATGCAATCGATATCTGTAAAACTGAATCGTATTCCTATTTTGCCTTTTCTTGTGCAACCGGTTTCTTTTCCGGCTAATGCAATTTTGAAATTGAGTTTTAGGTTTCCTTGTTGGTTGCAATTCCATTCGACCATTGATGCTGGATAATACCCATCGCTATTTACTGGTGAACCATTCAATGCAGTACCAGAATTCCATGATTCGGTATTGTGTGAAATAAATTTATTGACCCAATTTTCATTTGCATTGCATTTCATACAAGCTGTTGTTACTGGATTTTCTTCAAAATAGATTATCTCAGCTGTTACACGTTTAATGTTTTTTGGACTGATATTGAAATCTTGTGCGATTGTCATGATATTCAGTGGTGTAACATTTACAGTTTTGGAACCAATTGTTATTTTGCTTTTGGTTTCATCTGTACAATAAATACAACTATTGCAGCTTGGAAGTTTATCAATTTTTATCAAGAATTTTTTATCACATTCTATTCCATCCTTATTTTTAAGAATTGACGCATCAATATAAAATTCAAGACTTGTTCCTGTTACTTGATGTGCTTCAAATGAAATTGAAACTTCTTCTCCAGGACTAATTGGGGTTTTAGATAATGGCAGAATGTTTTGAACAGTAAAACTACTCGTAGGATTTGAAGAAACGTAGTTGGTTCCAGCAGTATTTGTGGTTAAGCCAGTTTTCCATTTATTAGTACTCGTGTTTTTTAATGTTACGCCACTTATTTTGTAAATGGTCTTCCCTTGCTTATCAACACCATTACATTCTATTTTCATTTTTGATTTGTCCATTATAAGACAACCTTCTTTTGTGGTTTCGTCGCAACAGTTTTTCGGATTTTCAATTATGATTTTCGAGTCACAAGTCCAACAGAAATTATCATAGTTGACTTCATTAGCTTCTTTTGAAATTATAACAAATGTATTTATGTTGATTATTAAATTAGTCCATTCTAAATTTGCAGCTGCACCAGTTATTTCAATATTGTTTTTAAAAATTTTCCATTGTCCATTTGGGTTTGATGGCAATTGATTAGAATTTATGGGATTTATTGGTAAACAGAATTTCTTCCATTTTCCATCATTAGTAACATTTTGATACAGAATTGTGTTAGGTGAAAAAACAGCAGAAACTGTTGTTGGTAGAGTCAAAGTAGCTGAAGTTGCGCTAGATATCATCACTAAAGGCGGAAACCAAAGAGTTTGACCATTTTTCAAGACTGTTTGATAATCAAAACACAAACAACCATCTTTTGCTTTTTGAAGCCAATTGCCATTAAAATCTGTGAAATTAGCTAAAACAGCACCTTTTTTTTGAGGTTTAAAATTTAGATAATTACCGTGTGGAACATCATTTTTAATCGAAATTGTTCCTTCGGCAATCCAATTTGAGATCGATTCTTTTCTTTCAAAATCGATACAACTAGTAACTTCATTTGGCACTTCAATAGAAAAATTACTAGGTTCACTTTGATTGTTTTTGCAAATTGGATTTCCTTCGGCATCAAGTGCAATTACTTTCCAAACGTATTTTGCATTTCTTTTTTCAAAGGTGTTCACTTTAGAAGTATATCGCGGTTGTCCTTTAATATCTTCTTGAATTATTGGTGCATTATTATAAATTGCTTGTGCATTGGTTTGACCATCTTCAACTTCCCATACAAATAATCGGTAAGTAACAATTCCGCGATAAGAAGAAACAATTGGCGACCAATTGAATGTTATTAATGAAGACAAATCAGTTCCAGTGAAAATTTTGGTATCTGCCGGATTTACATTTACTGGAGGCGAACATACTTCTTGATCTTTGTCTGCAATTGTAAAAGGAATGCATTTTTCTACAATTAATTTTCTTACTGGACTATTGAAAGAACCATAAAATTGTACGCAAACTTCGTAAGTGCCAGGAGTCAAAATACAATCTTGACCTAATAATCCTTGTGCGCTCGCGCCTATCCAGGATTTTGGGGTGTTGCTCGTTATGTTACTTGAAGGCGCAGTAGTTGAGGTATAGCTTCCGCATTTCAAAGAGCCGCCGCTTTTTATAGTAACTAATACATCACTTTCAATTAGCATGTTCATATTGGAACCTGCAACAAAAATGTTGAAAATATTACTTCCAGAACCCCATTGTGAAGTATCTGCATTGGGATTGGCAGGAAGATTAATGGTAATGTTTGGAGTTTGACTATATACTGACAAACTCAAAAAACTAATAAACAAGAGTATGATATTTTTCATTTGAAATGTGTTTATACTTTTATATCAACTTGCATTGAAATTTGTTACCTTATTAAACAATACAAATATTAGTAACTTTCACAAAAGAGAACATGTTTGTTTAACGGAAATCATATCCGTTAAACGACGGAAAATTACTTTTGTAAATAAAATTAAAGTATAAATTGGTTATCAACCAAAACCATTTAGAAAGCGGTAGTATCTATTTAGAAAGCGGTAAAATAGAAATGGTTTTACGGAGAAAAAATATAGCTAAAATTAAAAATGTAGTAAACCTTTTTGCCAAAGCGCAAAGACATCCATAGTAATTGCTACACTACAATGGATAAATACACCTAGCCAAATGTTTTTACTTTTCAAAGAAAAAGTTCCGAGTACGATTCCGGCAATAATGGCTGCTATAGCTTCGGGCATTGGTTTTGCAAAGTGAATCATACAATAGGGAATTGTCATTATAAAAACAGAATAATAACCAAATCGATTTTTTAGTCCATGAAGTAAAAATCCACGGAAAAAGAATTCCAAAGTGAAAAATTGAAAGAAATATTCCATTTCCCAAATCAAGAATTTATAATTCAAAGTTTCATTTTGATTTAATTGGTAAAAAGGATATTTAGATTGAAAACTAGTATTGAAAGAAATTGCAAATACAATCGGAATCATAATTATCAACATTATTAGGAATACTTTGTAGTCTTTAAAGGCATTTTTAAAAGTTAAACCATAATTTTTTAAAGGTTCTTTAAAAATGATTTTGATGATAAAAATCGGAATTAAAAGATAACCAATTGTTAAAACTAAATTCCAATGAGTCAACCTAAACAGTTGTGCAAATTGGCCTTCATAGAAAAATTTGTTTACTGCATTAGCATTTTTAGGATTTATAAAACGTACTAGATTGACAGAGTTTTCAAACGAGCCACAATAATTTATTAATAAAAGTGAAATCGAAACCGTGATACAAACAATTACGACTTTAAGATCAAATTTTCTTGAATTTTCAGAAGCATGAAAATTTTCAGAAGCACTTTCGGTTTCATGGAATGTTGTAGTAAAAATTTCTTTTATCATGAAAATTTAATTTTAATATTAGAATTTAAAAAAAAGCGATAAAAAGAATTTCTATCGCTTTTCCAAACTAACAATCAAACAATTTTTTTATTGAAATACAATATCAATGTAAGGAATTCCAAAGTTTACTGCTGGTCCACCTGTACCATAAAAATTAGAACTTGTAATTGTAAATCCACCTATAGAAGCAGGAAAACCACCACTTGCTGCAGTAAAACTTAAAATTCTACCAACTGTATTTCCAATATTACCGCCAAATCCTCCTGGAGGAAGTGTTCTTCTAATAGTATACGATTGATTTGCAATTAAATTAACTGGAGTAATACTAACATAACTTGTTGCAGTTGAGTTAAATAAATGATTTCCAGTGTAAATTACGGCATTAGTTGCAGTATCCACAATTTCAATAGTATAAGGAAGATTACTTGTAAATAATGCAGCATTTCCTTGATAACCAATACTACAAATGGTTTTGTTTGTATTTACATTAAATGTGTATTCATGGGTTAATAAATCCATAGTAACATTATCCTGAAATGTTGGATGAGCAGCTGCGGTTGCTGCAAAAACTTGTTGAAATAATGTGTTGGTAGTAGGACATGGTGGAGTTGTAACTACAGGAGTTGGTACCGAACTACCACAACCAGGACCAATAATAAAAGTTGCCACAACAAGAAGTGCAACTGGTAAGCCGATTTTTAAAAAGATTTTTTTCATGTTTTATTTATTTAAGGATTAATTTATTTTGATTTAATTTTTTGTAAAAGAATAATGAAGTAAGTAAAAGTAAAAAAGCAATAAATTGAGAATGAGATAAATATCCATCAATGATGTAACCTCTTTTGTCGCCTCTAAAAAGTTCTAAAAAGGCTCTGCATAATGCATAAACAGATAGGTATAAAATAAAAACTTGTCCGTTGAAGGATTTATATTTTTTTATTATCAGAAGAAAAATCATCAAATACAATAAGATAATGGCTTCATAAAGTTGTGTTGGATGAACGGAAATGTTGTTAGAAGTTGGAAAAGTTACTCCCGAAAAACTATGGGTTGGTAAACCATAACAGCAGCCTGCACAAAAGCATCCAATTCTACCCAAGCAATGCGCTATTAATGTGGTTATTGCTAAAATATCTAACATAGGTAAAATGGCAATTTTCTTTTTATTTAAGTACCAAATAATTGTTGGAATACAAGTTATAAATGAACCATAAAAGACAAATCCGCCTGAAAAATTATCCAGTAATAAACTTGGATTATTCCAATAATAAACAGGCTTTTCCAAATAGTAAAATAACTTTCCACCAATAAATCCAGCAATAAAAATCATGTAGAAAAACGAATTGGATAATTCAATTCCTAAATCTTTTTTGGCACTCCATTTAGTGTATAAAGCGGCAATCAACGAACCTAACGCAATACAAAATGCATACGTATATACAGTAACTTGCTTAACATGAATAAAGTTAGACAGCAAATCGGGAAGATTAAAATGAAATAGCTCTCGGTACATGTTGATTTATTTTTACAAAGATTAGAAGTATCGATTTGGTTTAGTATAGTTAATCAACGGAAATCATATCCGTTAAATGACGGAAAATGATCGTAAATATTTATATTTGAGAGTAAAGCAACTACAAAATAAATTCCAAAGCAAAACCATTTAGAAAGCGGTAGCATCTATTTAGAAAGCGGTAAAAAAATGATAATTAATCTAAAATTGTAGTTTTAACAACTACTTTGTGACCTTTTCGCTCGGAATTTAAAAAGGCAAAATCTTGTGTTATAGAAAACACTTTGGTAGGATTAGATTTTTGTAAAATAGAAAGACGTTCTTCAATAATCGAAATTCCTTTAGAAATGTGATTGTCATTTTTAGATTTACTTTCTTCAATTCCAAAGCCGTTATCTATAATTTCAATTGTAATAATAGTATCGTTTAAAGCAATTTTCAATTCGATTTTTCCGTCATTAATTTTCGGATTTGAAATTCCGTGAAGAATTGCATTTTCT
The DNA here is from genome assembly GCA_019752245.1 of Flavobacteriaceae bacterium. Classification (GTDB taxonomy): domain Bacteria; phylum Bacteroidota; class Bacteroidia; order Flavobacteriales; family Flavobacteriaceae; genus Flavobacterium. The sequence continues at coordinate 762 of JAIEMH010000077.1, read as the reverse complement.
ATAAATGGTTGCACAATCATATTTGGAATTTTAGTTTCCAAAACATTTATTTTTTGATCAACTTGTAGTTCAAATTGAAAGTTATTGAAACGTACTTGCTCCAATTCGACATACAACTGCAAACGCTTAATTTCATCTGCAATACTTATAAACGAAGCAGATGATTGCGATAAAAATAAACGAACCAATCGAGCTAATTTACCAATGTGTTCACTACTTTTTTCTTGTTGATTGCTATTTATAAAATATTGTCCGGCACTTAATGAATTAAAGATAAAATGCGGATTCATCATTGCCGAAAGTGCATTTTGTCGCAATTCGATTATTTGATTATTTGTCGCAATTTCTTGTTGCTTTTTCTTATTGATTTTATTAATTTGATTGCGGTATATTAATGTTAATATTGCTATCAATACTAAAGCTACAAGCACAAAAAACCACCATTTTAAGTAAAATGGATAGGCTCTGCAAATTTCAAATGTTTTAATTTCCCAATCTGAATTTACATCTTTAATTCTAATGGTGATTTTGTGATCTCCATAAGAAACCGATTGAAAATTAATTCCTTTATTTCTTGTTTTTAGCCAATTAGAATCATCAAATTTGTATTGAATTATTTGGTTTTCAACAGCATTAAAATTCTGAATTTTTAATCGTATGGAAGCAAATTTTTGATTGGATTTTAATGCTATTTTAGCAATTGCTTTTTCATTATATAAAATTTCAAAACTTGGTTTTTTGGTTTTAGTGTTTAAAATTTCT
>JAIEMH010000117.1 GCA_019752245.1 Flavobacteriaceae bacterium | reverse complement strand
CATCAAGTTTTGGTAACTTGAAGTTCACGATACTGTCACGATGCCAAGCATTTCCTACTGATTTATATTCGTCAAAAACTCTTTTTTTATCACACGATATGACTGAAAGAGCAATTAAAATAAAGAGGATACTATTTTTTATCTTCATTTTTTTTAATAATTATAGGTCTTTTATTTTGAGGTTTTTGATTTACTTCGTCAGTTCTCTTACGCTCGTTTGGATTTTGTGCTTGATTTGGATTTGGTTTGGTATTTGTGTTTGGTTTGGTATTTGTGTTTGGCTTAGCATTAGGCTTAGCATTTGGATTTATTTTTGCACCTGTATTTTGCGCCTGATTCAGATTTTGATTCGGATTTTGTCCTTGAGTTGTAACTTTATTTTTGTTTTTATTATTGTTGTTGTTTTTCTTCTTTTTAGGCTGGTCGAAACGCGTTAAACTTTCTTGTCCCATAGCGTTATTGAAGTTTGCTTCTTGCTCAACTACAATTTCTATAGCAAAATCTTCTAATGAAGAAACACGTTTTTTCTCTTTATTTTGAGCAACTATTTCTCTTACTTGTTCAATTTTTAACACATGCCAATTTGCAAAATTATCGGTATATGCAAACCACATTAATCCTTTAAAAATATCTTGTTTTTGACAAATTGCATCTCCTTTTTCGGTATGTAATTTTGTTTCAAAATCTGGAAAATCCTTTAAAGCGTCAAGATAAGTATCTAGCTCATAGTTTAGGCAACATTTTAATTTACCACATTGTCCAGCAAGTTTTTGTGGGTTTAGTGATAATTGTTGGTATCGAGCAGCTGATGTATTTACACTTCTAAAATCGGTTAGCCATGTAGAACAACACAATTCTCTTCCGCAAGATCCAATACCGCCAAGGCGAGCTGCTTCTTGACGAAAGCCAACTTGCTTCATCTCGATTCTAGCTTTGAAAACTTGAGCAAACTCTTTAATTAACTGACGAAAATCAACTCTATCGTCTGCAGTGTAATAAAAAATAGCTTTAGATCCATCACCTTGAAACTCAATATCAGAAATTTTCATTTGTAATTTTAAAGCAATAGCAATTTCTCTAGCTTTTACTTTCATTGGCTCTTCTTTATCGCGAGCTTCACTCCATATATCAATGTCTTTTTGAGATGCTTTTCTGTATACTTTTAAAACGTCTGTACTAGTGTGATTGACACCTTTTTTCTTCATTTGAACTTTAACTAATTCACCTGTTAAAGTTACAATTCCTACATCATGACCTGGCGCAGCTTCTGTTGCAACTACATCACCAATGCTTAAAGTAAGTTTTTCAGTATTTCTGTAAAATTCTTTTCTTCCGTTTTTGAAACGTACTTCGACACAGTCAAAAGGCGCTTCGCCGTTAGGTAAATTCATGTTTCCTAACCAGTCAAAAACGGTCAATTTATTGCAGCTATCGGTGCCGCAAGTCCCATTATTTTTACAACCCTTTGGTGCGCCACCATCAGAAGTTGAACAACTTGTACATGCCATAATTATATATGTAGTATCGCAAAAAAGCGACTTAAGTTCATAAAACGATTAATTTGTAAAGATAGTATTTTTAAAAAATAAATTCCAATAAAAAAATCCCAAATTCCAAGGCTGAAATATCACTTGAAATTTGGGATTTTAAATTGTTGATTTTTAAAAAAGTTATTCTAAAATCTTAAATAATTTATCTGATAATCTAACTCTAAAAGGTAAAATAAAAGTTACTTTATCGCCAATTTTAGCACTAGAATTTTCGCTTCCGTTTACCATCATTTTATCTAAAATTACTTCTTCATTTCCTGTGGTTGGACCTGAAATTAAGATTTTATCACCTACATTTAATTCGTTATTTTCGATGATAAATAATCCAACTTGTGGTTTTGGATAATAATGTTCGGCTTTACCAACAAGTACTTTTTTTACCTTAATTTTCTGACGAATGTCTTTTGGTTTTTGAGCAATCGCTAAGGATTTGTCAGATAGTTCACCTGAATGTTTAAATAATAGATTTTCTGATTTTCCTTTGCGGAAGACTTTATTTCCTACTTGAATTCCTCTTCTTAATTTTACTTGTTCTACCAATGGTAAATGAATGGTGTCTAAACATTCTTTTGAACAACAATTTTCCATTACAACTTTACAATCATCACATTGAATGAACAATAAATGACAACCATCGTTTTCACAATTAGTGTGATTATCGCAAGGTTTTCCACATTGGTGGCATTGCGAAACTATATCGTCTGTAATTCTTTCTCCTAATCTGTGGTCGAAAACAAAGTTCTTTCCTATGAATTTACTTTCGATGTTCTCTTCCTTTATTTGTTTGGCATAATTTATAATTCCACCCTCTAATTGGAACACATTTTTAAAACCTTGATGTTTGAAATAGGCTGATGCTTTCTCGCAACGAATTCCTCCTGTGCAATACATCACAAGGTTTTTATCTTCTTTAAAATCCTTTAATTGCTCGTTAATGATTGGCAGACTTTCTCTAAAAGTTTCTACATCTGGAGTAATGGCGCCTTTAAAATGACCAATTTCACTTTCGTAATGATTTCTAAAATCGACAACAATGGTATTTGGATCTTCTAATATTTGATTGAATTCTTTTGCTTTTAAATGCACACCAATATTGGTTACATCAAATGTTTCATCGTTTAATCCGTCGGCTACAATTTTATCTCGAACTTTCACTGTTAGTTTTAAAAACGAATGATCGTCATGTTCTACAGCGACATTCAAACGAATACCGCGCATGAAATGATAAGCTTCTAAAGTTTCTCTAAAAGCTTCAAAGTTTTCTGCTGGAACACTCATTTGAGCATTAATTCCTTCTTTGGCTACATAGGTTCGACCAAGAGCATCGAGTTTGTTCCATTGGATAAATAAATCGTCGCGAAATTTTTTGGGATCTTCAATTTTGGCATACGCATAGAAAGACAACGTTAGTCGTTGTTTGCCAGCTAAATCAATTAGCTCTTTTCTTTCTTCTGCGCTTAAGGTGTTATACAGTTGCATGCTATAAACGTTTAAGTGAGAAATATGTTTTGAATTCTAAATGGAAGAATTCGGATGCAAAGTTAATTTTTTACCGCAAATGCGCAAAGTTTTTTCGCAAAGTTAGCAAGAGTTAAAAAATCAAACCGCAGATTCACAGATTAGTTAAATATTAATCTGCGAATTTGCGGTAAATAATTCTTTGTGACTTAGCGACTTTGTGTCAAGCTTAACAGAATTCTGCGTAAGCGTCTTTCAAGTTTTCTGCAATCATTTCTGCAGGACGACCTTCAATGTGGTGACGTTCTAGCATGTGAACCAATTCGCCGTTTTTGAACAATGCCATACTTGGTGATGATGGAGGAAACGGAAACATTTCTTCTCTTGCAGCATCAACTGCTTCTTTGTCAACACCAGCAAAAACCGTTACTAAATGATCTGGTTTTTTTGCTCCGTCCAAACTCATTTTTGCTCCTGGACGAGCGTTTCTAGCAGCGCAACCACAAACTGAATTCACAACTACAAGTGTTGTTCCTTCTGCTTTGATAGCGTTTTTTACTTCTTCTGCATTATATAAATCTTGAAAACCAGCGTCAGAAAGTTCTGCTCGCATTGGTTTTACCATTTCTTCTGGATACATAATTATTTATGATTTAAGATTAAGGATTTTTGAATTTCGATTATAAAATCTTTGCAAAGATAAATAGAATTCTAATTTTTAGAATCAATCAAGTCATAAACATTTGTTATCGTTTGATAGATTTTATATTATTTATCCCATTTTTTTTGATAAGGATAGGTTTCATAAATTGTATTATCTTCATTTAATGTGTAACCAAGTTTATAATCTGCCTCAGATTCTTTCAATAGCACTTTTGCCTCTTCAATGTTATTTTTTCGCACTAAGCAAATTGCTTTATAAAATTTCACATCAGAAAAATTTGGATATATTTTTAATGCTTTATCAAAAATAATAATTGCTTCATCAAATTTTTTTAATTCAAATTTGGAAATTCCTAAATAAAAATAAGCAGTTGGGTGTTCAAGTTTATCTCTTTTTTGGTATATTTCATCAACATAATTTTGAAGAATTTTCTCAGCTTTTTCAAATTCATTCAATTGCAAATAAGAAATGGCAATATAAAAATCATAGGTATGATCCATGACATATCCGTTACCAAATTTTTTCTTACAATCTTCTAAGTCTTCTATAGCATCTTTATAAGATTTAGAAAAAATGCATTTCATAAAACCACGATAAGGTTGCCATCTTTCGGCGTTATATTTTACTGCTTTATCGAGAGAAGGCATCCCTATTTCATATTTTCTTGCTTTAAAATAAGGCATTGCTTTTTGTTGCCATAAGTAAGCAATAGTACTATCTTTTGCTAATCCATTGTCCAAACAATTTTGCCAATCTGACATTCTTGAATTGTAGTTGTATTTTTGGGCACAATTGGTTAAAAACTCTTCAATAATTTTTTCTTGTTCTTTGTTTTTTCCTTCTTGGCAATAAAAAACAGTCGTAGAAAATAGCGTAAATAATAAAATAATTTTCTTCATCTTTATGTAAATTTTGATAAAGATAAAAAAGTTGATTATTTAAAAATCCTCCTTAACAACGCATTAACAAAAAGTCCTTTCGGGCATTTCCAAATCACTTGTAAATCTTCCCAAAACGTGGTTTCTTCGTCTAAAAATTTGAAAATTAAGGTTGGATTTCCTTTTTTGAATAAAGCAGAAAAAACTTTTGAACCTAAATCATTTCGTTTGAATAAAACATCTAAAAATAATAAGTCATAGAACCAGAATTTATCCGTTTTATGAAATTTTCTTAAGTCAGACTGATTGGATAAAAACTGAATTAATTCTTTAGATTTTTTTGTTGTATTTTTAAATGTATAACCAGTACTTGCTTTTGTCCATCCGCCAACTGAACCAATATTTATGATATTTTTGGTATTGTGTTTCCAAAATTTATAACTCGTCATTGGGATATTTCCTTGTTCTTTTTCGACGATTTCGTAGTCTGAAACTCCTAATTTTTTAATATAAATCTGAATTTCGTTTTCGTATTCTTCTTTAGAAAGCAAATCTTTTGAAAACAGAGTATATTCTAATAAAGCTTCGGTTGAAGAAGTAGGAAGAACGTACATAAAACGAGTATTTCCTCTTTGTTCGACAGAAAAATCCATGAAGGTTGCCGTGTTTCTATCAAATACTTCTTCTTTCGATTTTATAAACCATCCAATAAAATGCTGTTGTAATAAAGGATATTTTGATTGACTTTTTACAAGATTTGGATTGTAAATCGAATTGAAAATTTTGTTACAAGTATAACTTTCATTTTCAGTTTTTACGATGCAATGATTTCCGAGTTCTTCAAAATCAATAACTTTTTGATTGGCAAAATGAATGTTTTCTTGTTTAGAAATTAAATCGAAAACGAGATTGTAAAAATCCAATCCGCGAATCATTTTATATTGATACGGATTCAAATCTAAATCTCTTTTAAAAGTTGAATCCGCGAAAAGCGCAACATCCCATTTTTTAGAAACGATTTCATCAAAAAGCGAAGAATTATCCCAAAAACACCACGTTCTATCATTACTTTTTTTAGGATTTTCGTCCAATAACAAAATGGTTTTATCATTAAATTTTCCTGATAAAATCATTTCATAAACGGTCATTAAAGCCGATAATCCTGAACCTGTAAAAATGTAATGATAGTGTTTCATATGTTATAATCTGAAAGAAAATCCGAACGCGATATAATGATCTGGCGCATTATCGGTAATTCCAATACTAGAAGACAAATCTACCATAAAATTGTTGTTTATCAAATACGTAAATCCGCCATCAAGATTGTGATTTGTCATGTCATTTTGTGGCGCAAAACCATAGATTTCAATATACGAACCAATTTTTGGAGTAATTGCATAACCAGTTGTTAAGGTATATAAAAAAGTTGGTTCTGCTGAAAATCCATCCCATTCTAGACCTAAATTATAACTCAAACTGAATTTTTGTGACAATGTGTGTTGCATTGTAAAACGAAATTCTGGAGCAAAATAATCGGTTTTGTATTTTGTGGAAGCTGCATTTGGCAACGAAATATGAGCAATGAAGGATGTTTTCGGAATTATTCCTTTTTCGTCGGCAA